>NZ_NHSG01000379.1:0-52429 GCF_020024005.1 Streptomyces purpurogeneiscleroticus | reverse complement strand
GGGGCCACTATGGGCGGCGTGTTGAGCAGTGGCGCGCTGCGGGCGCATCTGGTCGGAGCACGGCTCGCGGGGTCGATCGCGACCTCGCGGGAGAAGAGCCTGAACCGCTACCGCCTCTTCGCGGCCGGCGACCCGCGGGCGCTCATCGGTCTGGAGCCCGTGGGGGACTGGTCCGTCGGCGATCTGCTCGGGCTCATGGGAGAGCAGTGCGGGGTTTCGGCCGATCCTGCGCATATTTCTGGCACGGATGTGATCGACCCGGACCGGACCGTCGCGGCACTGAACGCGTTCGCCGACCGGCTCGGCGAGGCGGCCGGCGAACGCTCGCCGGTGCTGATCGGCACGGGCCATCCGGACCGCCTCACCGGCTTTTACGGCGGTCTGGCAGACGCTTTGTCGGCGGCAGGATGCCCTGTCCTCACCCCTGCGTACGGCACGAGTATCGACATAATGACCCGGTTTGGGGTACGTACGTACAACCTTGCGTACGTACGGGGAGTCGCGCGGATGCGCGAACCCGGCGCGTGGGGAGACCTCGGGGAGCCGGAGGTGCACACGCACTCCCCCCTCCCGGTTCGTAGTGCCCTTGGTGCTGCCGCAGACGCCTGTGGACCCCTTCCCGAGCTGGTGATCGGGGACCACGGATGGGTCTGCGGAGCAGGTCAGCTGGGCTTTGAGGCCATCGGCCTGGCGGATACTGACGATCCGGCGCTGTTCGTCGGGCAGGCGGAGGGGCGGGTGTCCGTCGTAGTTCCGCTTGATGACGCTGTGCGGTCTGATTACTACCGACCGCTTACTCGCTATGTACTCAATCGAGCGTGTCTGTCACAGTAGGCGGCCGACGGCTACTCCTCTTCCCCACTCGCATCACCCGCCCCTAACCTGGGGAGTGAGCGCATAGCGACGAAGAGTCACCGGAGGGGAAGCCGGTGCCCGTCATGTGCGGAAGGACCAGGTGTGTCATGGCTGCAGACCAGAGGCCTCTGAATGAGGTCGTGTTCCTTACTGTGGCGGAAGTCGCCACAGTGATGCGAGTGTCGAAGATGACCGTGTACCGCTTGGTGCACAGCGGTCATCTGCCCGCGATCCGAGTGGGGAGGTCGTTCCGGGTTCCGGAGCAGGCGGTCCACGACTACCTCCGCGAGTCCTATGTGGGGGTGGAATCGGCCTGACGGGGGCCCAACAGGTCCCGTTGCGGGCCTGGTGAGGCCGTATGGAGGCCACGAAAGACCCTCGGATTACGCCGTACGCTCGGCGCCGGGTAGGCTGGCCCGATGTAGGTAGTGTGGGCTCGGACGCCCCGCACCGAGTGATTCGAAGTGAGCGAGGGTAGTCGTGGGCTCTGTTATCAAGAAGCGGCGCAAGCGGATGGCTAAGAAGAAGCACCGCAAGCTGCTCAAGCGCACCCGTGTTCAGCGTCGCAACAAGAAGTAAGCGAAGCTGAGCGCGTTTCCGCAGCCCCCCACCGAATGGTGGGGGGCTGTGGTGCGTTCGGGGGCACAAAGCGCCTTTGCGGCAGAGGCTCTGGGTCCGGCGGGGCACACATGCCCGGAAGCCGGGTACTCGGCGGAGCGGCGCGACGTGAGCCGGCCCGGCATCAGGACCGGACCAGGCCGAAACATGGCCGGGGCTGTCCACAAGTCATCACAGCGCAACACCGACCGGATAGCGTGGGCCGCCACATCTCGGCACGTGCGGGGACGTGCGGGGGACGACGGTGGGAAGGAAGGGCTGATCTTGGGCAAGGTCGTGCTCGTCACGGGAGCCGCACGTCAGCTGGGCGGCCGCTATGTGCGCCGCCTCCAGCGCGATCCCGACGTCGACCGGGTGATCGGCGTCGACGCCGTGCCGCCCGAGCACCACCTCGGCGGCGCCGAGTTCCTGAAGGCCGACATCAGACATCCGGCCATTGCCAAGGTCCTCGCCGAAACGGGCGTGGACACGGTCGTGCACATGGACATCCACGGCACCCCGCTCGGTTCCCGCGGCGGCCGCTCGGCGGCCAAGGAGACCAACGTCATCGGCACGATGCAGCTGCTGGGCGCGTGCCAGAAGGCACCGCACGTCAAGCGGCTGGTCGTGAAGTCCTCCGCGAGTGTGTACGGCTCCGCGCCCCGGGACCCGGCGGTCTTCACCGAGACCACCAGCCCCAAGTCCCTGCCCAGCGGCGGCTTCGCGAAGGACGTCGTCGAGGTCGAGGGGTATGTGCGCGGCTTCGCCCGCCGCCGGCCCGACGTCGCGGTCTGCGTGCTGCGGTTCGCCAACATCCTCGGGCCGTGCGCGGACTCCCCGCTCGCGGAGTACTTCTCGCTGCCCGTGCTGCCCACCGTCCTCGGGTACGACCCGCGGCTGCAGTTCGTGCACGAGGAGGACGCGATCGAGGCGCTCCGCATCGCGACCGGCGAGCCGCGCCGGGGCACGCTCAACAGCGGCACGTTCAACATCGCGGGCGACGGCGTGCTGCTGCTCTCGCAGTGCTCGCGGCGGCTGGGCCGGCCCACGCTGCCGCTGCTGCTGCCGACGGTCACGTGGGCGGGCTCGATGCTGCGCTCGCTCGGCATCACCGACTTCTCGCCGGAGCAGATCCGGATGCTCACGCACGGCAGGGTCGTCAGGACGACCCAGATGCGCGAGACACTGGGATTTGAACCGGCGTACACCACGGCCGAGACCTTCGCGGAGTTCGCCCGCAGCCGAGGTCCCGGCCTGCTGCCGCCCGAGACCGTCTCCCGTACCGTCGACCGGCTCGCCGCGCTGCTGCCCGCAGCCAGTGCCCAGACCCAGTGAGGAGTTCACCCACGATGGCGGACGCCAAGGTCATCCCGTTCGGCGAGGAGCCGCGGTCGCGGAGGAGGGCCAAGCGGTCGGCGGGCGCGGCACGTAACGCGGCCCTGACGCCCGTACCGCCGCCGCGCCACGAGGAATCGGAGGCGACGGCGCCCGAGGGAGCGCCCGAGGAGCGGGGCGCGTCCTGGGAGCAGCGGCTCGCCGGCGGCCTCAACTTCCTGCGCAGACGGCTCACCGGTGAGTACGAGGTCGACGACTTCGGGTACGACGAGGAGCTCACCGACCAGGTCATGATGTCCGCGCTGCGGCCGCTGTACGAGAAGTACTTCCGGGTCGAGGTGAAGGGCGTCGAGAACATCCCCGACAAGGGCGGGGCGCTGATCGTCGCCAACCACTCCGGGACGCTGCCGCTGGACGGTCTGATGCTCCAGGTCGCGGTGCACGACCAGCATCCGGCGGGCCGTCATCTGCGGCTGCTGGCGGCCGATCTGGTCTTCATGCTGCCGGTGGTCAACGAGCTGGCGCGGAAGGCCGGGCACACGCTGGCCTGCACGGAGGACGCCGAGCAGCTGCTGGAGCGCGGCGAGGTGGTCGGCGTCATGCCGGAGGGCTTCAAGGGCGTCGGCAAGCCCTTCTCGGACCGGTACCGCCTGCAGCGCTTCGGGCGCGGCGGCTTCGTCTCGACCGCGCTGAAGGCCGGGGTGCCGATCGTGCCGTGCTCGATCGTGGGCGCGGAGGAGATCTACCCGATGATCGGGAACGCCAAGACGCTCGCGCGGCTGCTGGGCTTCCCGTACTTCCCGATCACGCCGACGTTCCCGTGGCTGGGGCCGCTGGGCGCGGTGCCGCTGCCGACGAAGTGGACCATCCAGTTCGGCGAGCCGATTCCGACGGACGGGTATCCGGCGGAGGCGGCGGACGACCCGATGCTGATGTTCAACCTCACGGACCAGGTGCGCGAAACGATTCAGCACACGCTCTACAAGCTGCTGGTGCAACGGCGTTCGGTCTTCTTCTGACCGGCCCGTCCGTACACATGCGACGGCGCCCGGTGTTCTTCTGGAGGGAAGGACCGGAAGAACACCGGGCGCCGCCGGGCCGCGGAGGCGCGCTGGGATGGACGCGCGCCGCTACTCCTCCTGGCCGTCGACGCCGAGCCCCGGGAGCAGATCCGGGAGCAGCGGCGGGATCGTGACGTCGGGCTCGGCGGGGCGGTCGCTGTTCTCCTCGCCGTCCGAGGGGGAGGGGCTGTCCTTGGTGGGCGGGTCGAGCAGGCCGCCGGTGTTCCCGCCGAGCAGGCCGTCGTCCTTCGGCGGGGACGAGGACGGGCGCGGCGTGGGGGAGTCGTGCTCCTTGCCGCTCGCGGACGGGCTGCCGGAGCGGGACGGCGCCGTCGAATGGTCCTCGGCCGTGCTGCCCGAGGCGGACGGGGTGCCGTGCTGGGCGCCCTTGTCCGCGTCCTTCTTCGGCAGCAGCGAGCGCAGCGGCCCGACCTCCTCGTCTATGGCGTCGAAGACCGAGCTGACGTCCTGGGAGACGTCGGCGAGCTGCACCGGCAGCCGGTCGCGCAGCTGTGCCCAGCCCTCGCGGTGCGAGGCGGTGAAGGAGTCCAGCGCCTGGATGGCGCCGAGCGACCCGTCCCGTTCGTACGCGCTGTGCAGCAGGCGGTGGCCCGTGCCCGCGTCCCGGGTGACGCCCGAGAGCGACCTGCGTACCTCGCCCAGCGTCTCGTGCTCCAGTGGCCCGGCCTTGAGCCGCTCCATCAGCCGGCGGGCCTCCTGCATCCGGTTGGACGCCTGGGCGAGGTAGAGCCGGCCGCGGTCGGAGTCGTCCTCGGCCATGCCGAGCTTGAGGTCCTCCATGCCGCGCTTGAGGCCGTAGAGCGAATCGCCGGGCAGCGCTTCGGAGCTGGCGGCGGCCACTCCGCTGAGCGCGCCGGCCGCCACGCCGACCGTCAGCCCGCCGGCGGCGAGCCTCCTGGACAGCCGGGACCGCGGGCGCAGCCGGCCGAGCGATTTGGCGGCGCGGTGCGCGCCTCGCACGCCGCGCTGCTGGGGCACCTTCGCGCCGTCGGAGGGTGCGCCGCCTTCGGCGAAGGCGGCTTCCATCGCGGCGATGAGCTGCGCGCGCTGGATCGTGCGCGCTTCCGGGTCCAGCGTGGGCTTGGGGAGCTCCCCCAGGCCGCCGGCGACTGCCAGCAGCCGGGCCGTTTCCGGCTCCGCAGGCTCCTGCCCCGGTGTGTCGATCTGCTCATCGGCCGCGCCCTGGAGGTCCTGATCCTCCAGCGCCTGGGCGAAGGCGTGAGCCCGCCGGTGCGCCGATACGTTCGCGATCACGGGCGGCACCTCCTCTCATCATCCCGCTCGACTCCCCGGACTGGCTTGACGATCCAGCAGGGCCGGAAGGCTGCACACCCTGCACGCAACCACTCGATCGAGTGAGCGGCCGCGGGCATGGCGTGTCCGCAGGGAGCCTGCATTCCGCACAACGAGCGGCGAGGTACTCGGGTTACGCCCTCACGATGATGTGACGGACCGGTACCGCGTGATGGCTGAAAGTGATGGCCTGGTCAGGGCTTGGCGCCACAATAAGAGTGGTGTGGGGGACGGATGTTCGGGGAGGGCGCGGCGTGAGGAGGGGAGTGGGCGACGTCAGCGGGCGTCGTCCGGCAGCAGCCGCGCGAGGGTCCGTACAGCGCGGTACTGGAGGGTCTTGATCGCTCCTTCGTTCTTGCCCATGACGCGTGCGGTCTCGGCGACCGACAGTCCTTGGAGGAACCGGAGCGTGACGCATTCCTGCTGTTGGGGGTTGAGTTTGCGGACGGCTTCGAGGAGGGCGGCATTGGACAGGGATTCGAGGACGGAGTCCTCGGGACTGCGCTCGACCTCGTTGGCGTCGAGCATCTCGCCCGTGGTCACCTCCAGGCGGAAGCGCGAGGACTTGAAGTGGTCGGCGACGAGGTTGCGCGCGATGGTCACCAGCCAGGCACCGAAGTCCCGGCCCTGCCAGGTGAAGGTGCCGATCCGGCGCAGTGCGCGCAGGAACGTCTCACTGGTCAGGTCCTCGGCGGTGGCCCGGCCGCCGACGCGGTAGTAGATGTACCGGTAGACCGTGTCGGCGTACTGGTCGTAGAGGCGGCCGAACGCGTCGGCCTCGCCCGCCTGGGCGCGCTCGACGAGCTCCATCATGCGGCGGCTGTCGCTGTCGGCGGGGCGGCGGGCGGTGGTCGTGCCACCGCGGCGCGTACGGCTGCCGGCGGATCGTGCGCCGACGGCGGTCCTGGCGTCCGCCAGGGCGTAGCAGGGGCGGGCGGGTCCTGCGGCAGGTGCGGGTGTGGCGAGGGCGGGGACGGTGTACGCGGTGGGGACAAAACTGCGCAGGTGGTCGACAAGTGTCGTACGCAGCGTAGCCAGGCCCGAGGCGTCAACCCCGACGTGTGGGTACACGGGACTCCCAGAGGCAGAGCTTCCATCACGTGCAGTGCGGGACCGTTCACCCGCGGTAGGGGCTTATGGGTTCCGGTTTGCGTCTGAGGAGAATAACGCTTCGTACAGGCAGCGCTACACCCAGTTGCTCAAATCGTCGATTCCGTCTGGTCTGTTACGTATTTCTGGTCGATCAAGTATCAGATGTTGAACAGGTATTGATCGGAAAGCGACGTGATCTGCCTGGTTGAAGGGCGTGTTGTGGCGTACCGGGCGTCGTGCGGCCGGCCGTCGACCGGTGGGGTATGAAGAAGGTTTGCCCTGCACACAGCGGTACGGGTGTTCGTACGGGGCGCGCAGAAGCACCCTCAGGGGTGGTGCTGCGAAGGGCAGCGCGAAAAAACTGACGCGCGCCGTCGATGTGATCATCGGTGGGCGGCGCGTTACCCGCCCTTTCGGTGACGGTGTGTAACGCGTACCCCTCCACTGGAAGTTGGGCGAGCTTCCGGTTATAGGGCCGTGCCCCCCGAGGCCGTTGCCGTCCGCGCGTCCGCCGCTACCGGCGCCGGCGCTGGAGAGCCACCGCGGCCGCCGCGCCGCCCGCCACCGCGCCCACCCCGGCCGCCGCCGGAATGCCGATCTTGGCGGCCTTGCGGCCCGTCCGGTAGTCGCGCAGCCGCCAGCCCTGCTCGCGCGCGTGCTTGCGCAGCCGGGTGTCGGGGTTGATCGCGTAGGGGTGGCCGACGAGCGAGAGCATCGGGATGTCGTTGGCCGAGTCGCTGTACGCGGCGCAGCGCGACAGGTCGAGCCCTTCGGCCATGGCCAGCGCGCGCACCGCCTCCGCCTTGGCGGGCCCGTGCAGCGGCTCGCCGACCAGCTTGCCGGTGTAGACCCCGCCGACGGACTCGGCGACCGTGCCGAGCGCGCCGGTCAGGCCGAGCCGGCGGGCGATGATCGTGGCGGTCTCCACGGGAGCCGCGGTCACCAGCCACACCTTCTGACCCGCGTCCAGGTGCGCCTGGGCGAGCGCGCGGGTGCCGGGCCAGACGCGCTCGGCCATGTACTCGTCGTAGATCTCCTCGCCTATGGTCATCAGCTCGGAGACGCGGTGGCCCTTGACGATGGAGAGGGCGCTGTTGCGCACGTCCTCCATGTGCTCGGGGTTCTCCGAGCCGGCCAGCCGGAAGTACGCCTGCTGCCACACGAAGCGGGCGAGGTCGCGCTTGTGGAAGAAGTGCCGCTTGTAGAGGCCGCGCCCGAAGTGGTAGATCGCGGCGCCCTGCATGACGGTGTTGTCGAGATCGAAGAAGGCGGCGGCGGCCTCGTCGCCGACGACCGGGAAGTCCGGCTCGGCGGTCTCGGCTTCGCTGTCGGCGGTCGCGGCGGCGGCCTCCGCCGCGGCCTGTGCCTCGGCCTCCTGGGAGCTCTTGCGGGCGGCCTCGGCCGCCGCCTCGCCGGCCAGCACGCTGCGCGCGGTGGCGGGGCGCCGGTGACGGGTGAACCACCCCGTCACAAGGGACGGAATGCCCGTGACGAGGGGCGCGCTGAAGGGGCTCCTGCCGGGGCGGTGCTCGGGCGACGGGTCGGCCATACGGCGAGCATAGCCAGTTTGTTCGGTGGCCCCGGTTACGCACGCATGTCAGGCAGGTACGGGGCTGCCGACGGTCGCGTTACGGCCACACCGCGTGGCGTCGGCGCGCCCCGGCCGTGCCCCCTGAGTACGCCCTCAGGCGCCCAGCGCCTTGCGCAGCCGCTGCGGGTCGACGCGCCAGAAGTCGTGCTGCGCGCCGTCGACGAGGATGACCGGAATCTGCTCCCAGTATTTGCGGTAGAGCTCTTGGTCCTCGGTGATGTCCCGCTTCTCCCAGGCGGCGCCGGTCTCGGCGCAGACCGCCTCGATCACCTTCTGTGCGTCGTCGCACAAATGGCAACCCGGCTTGCCGATGAGCGTGACCGTGCGGTCGGCGGGGTTCTTGCGCGGGGTGCGGCGGAGAAGCGGGGCCATGCCGCCATTGTGCCCCTGCCGGGCCCGTCCGCACCCGTGCCACCAGGTCAAGAACGGCTATGACGGCCGTCACGGACCCGCTGCCGGGGAGGTCGTTTCCCTTACCATCGATGGGTGATTTAACGGTGTACGGGGGCAAAACAGCGAGGAGAGTGGCGGCATGCTCCCGTCCACGGTCCTGCGTTATCCACGCGAAGCGTGTGAACGGAGTGACGCAGGATGCGGTTCCGCGAATTGCCGCAATAAGTGCGTGACACCGGTCACGTTGACGGGACAAAGCGGACACCATCTTTGTGCACGCGTTCACAAAGACATAGCCTGCTATCGACAGGGCGGTCTTGAGACATTTGGCCGTCCAAAGCCCCGCTCTACCCGCAGGAGCACCGTGGCAACTGGCCGAACTCACCGACCGGCGACCCGAAGCCGAGGGATCCCCGAGGCCACCGTCGCCAGGCTTCCGCTGTATCTGCGTGCACTGACCGCGCTCTCGGAGCGTTCGGTCCCCACGGTCTCCTCCGAGGAGCTGGCCGCAGCGGCGGGGGTCAATTCTGCCAAGCTGCGCAAGGACTTCTCGTACCTGGGCTCCTACGGCACCCGCGGCGTGGGCTACGACGTGGAGTACCTCGTCTACCAGATCTCCCGGGAGCTCGGCCTCACGCAGGACTGGCCGGTTGTGATCGTCGGTATCGGTAACCTCGGCGCCGCGCTCGCCAACTACGGCGGCTTCGCCTCCCGCGGCTTCCGCGTCGCGGCCCTGATCGACGCCGACCCGGCCATGGCCGGCAAGCCCGTCGCGGGCATCGCCGTCCAGCACACCGATGAGCTCGAAAAGATCATCACCGACAACGGCGTCTCGATCGGCGTGATCGCGACCCCCGCGGGCGCAGCGCAGCAGGTCTGCGACCGCCTCGTCGCCGCCGGTGTCACCTCCATCCTGAATTTCGCGCCGACTGTGCTGTCCGTCCCCGAAGGGGTCGACGTGCGCAAGGTCGACCTGTCCATAGAGCTGCAGATCCTCGCCTTCCACGAGCAGCGGAAGGCCGGCGAGGAGGCCAGCAGCCAGGACGCCGCGCAGCCGGCCACGACCCCCGTGCGCCCGGCGCCCGCCGACGACTCCGACCGCAAGGGACCTGACGGGGACGTGCCCGCCGTGATGCCGGCATGAGCCTCCTGGTCGTCGGCCTTTCGCATCGCAGTGCACCGGTCAGCATCCTGGAGCGGGCCGCGCTGGCCCCCGACTCCCGCGGCAAGCTCCTGCAGGACGTCGTGTCGGCCGAGCCGGCCGCCGAGTCGGCCGTGCTGTCCACCTGCAACCGCATCGAGCTCTACGCCGACGTGGACAAGTTCCACGCCGGTGTGGCCGAGCTGTCCACGCTGCTCGCCCAGCACAGTGGCGTCAGCCTGGACGAGCTCACGCCGTACCTCTACGTCCACTACGAGGACCGCGCCGTCCACCACCTGCTGTCCGTGGCCTGCGGCCTGGACTCCATGGTCGTCGGCGAGGGCCAGATCCTCGGCCAGATCAAGGACGCGCTCGCCCTCGCGCAGGACCAGCACACCGCCGGGCGGCTGCTGAACGACCTGTTCCAGCAGGCCCTGCGGGTCGGCAAGCGTGCCCACAGCGAGACCGGCATCGACAAGGCCGGCCAGTCCCTGGTCACCTTCGGCCTGGAGCAGCTCGCGGGCGCGGCCGGCGGTCACGATGCGCACTGCGTCCTCACCGACGACGCCGTACCGGACGCCACCGCCCCGCTCGGTGCCCCGGGCGTGGACGCCTGGGCCCGCGGCAAGCGTGCCCTGGTCATCGGCGCGGGCTCGATGTCCTCGCTCGCGGCCGCCACCCTGGCGCGCGCGGGCGTGACCGAACTGGCCGTCGCCAACCGCACCGTGGAGCGCGCCGAGCGCCTCACGGAGATCCTCACCGAGCCGGGCAGCCCTGGGCGCGCCAACGGCCTCACCGCGCGCGCCGTCCCGATGTCCCAGGTGCCGGCCGAGCTGGCCGCTGCCGACATCGCGATCTCGTGTACGGGTGCGACCGGGCTCGTCCTCACCGGCGAGGCGGTCGCGGCGGCCGCGAAGGGCCGTGAGGACCGGGAACTGGCCCTGCTCGACCTGGCGATGCCGCGCGACATCGACGGCGCGGCCCACCGGATCGCGGGCGTCCACCTCGTCGACATCGAGTCGCTGGCCGACGCGTCCGCCGACGCCCCCATGGCGTCCGACGTGGACCAGGTACGCACCATCGTGTCCGAGGAGGTCGCGGCCTTCGGCGCGGCCCAGCGCGCCGCGACGATCACGCCGACCGTGGTGGCCCTGCGCACCATGGCCGCCGACGTGGTCGCCGCCGAGATCGCGCGGCTGGACGGCCGCCTCCCCGACCTGGACGACAAGCAGCGCGCGGAGATCAACCAGACCGTGCGCCGGGTCGTCGACAAGCTTCTGCACGCGCCCACCGTGCGGGTCAAGCAGCTCGCCAGCGAGCCCGGCGGTGCCGGGTACGCCGACGCGCTGACCAAGCTCTTCGACCTCGACCCCCAGACGGTCGCCGCCGTCAGCCGGGCCGACACGCGCGCGGACAGGCACGACACAGCACGGGAGCAGCGCTCATGACGCACCACGCATTGCGACTCGGGACACGGCGCAGCAAACTCGCCATGGCCCAGTCCGGACTCGTCGCCGAGGCGGTCCGCCAGGTCACCGGGCGGCCCGTCGAGCTGGTGGAGATCACCACGTACGGCGATGTCTCGCGCGAGCACCTGGCGCAGATCGGCGGTACCGGCGTCTTCGTCTCGGCGCTGCGCGACGCGCTGCTCGCCGGCGAGATCGACTTCGCCGTCCACTCGCTCAAGGACCTGCCGACCGCGCAGCCCGAGGGCCTTACCCTCGCCGCGATCCCGGTCCGCGAGGACCCGCGGGACGCGCTGATAGCCCGCGACGGCCTGACGTTCGAGCAGCTGCCCGACGGGGCGCGGGTCGGTACCGGCTCGCCGCGCCGCATGGCGCAGCTGAACGCCTGGGCGCGGACGCTGGGCCGTCGTATCGAGACCGTGCCGATCCGCGGGAACATAGACACCCGCATCGGTTACGTCGAGAAGGGCGAGCTGGACGCGGTCGTACTGGCCGCTGCCGGGCTCAACCGCCTCGGCCGCATCGGCGAGGCGACGGAGCTCCTCTCGCCGGACACAGTTTTGCCCGCCCCCGGCCAAGGGGCGCTTGCGGTGGAGTGTGCCGCGACCAATGAGCACCTCGCCGCCCGGCTCGCCGAGCTCGACGACCCGTTCACCCGGGCCGCCGTGACCGCCGAGCGTTCCCTGCTCGCCGCCCTGGAGGCCGGCTGCTCCGCACCTGTGGGTGCGCTGGCCGATTTCCAGGCCGGCGAACGGGCTGTCACCGAAATGCGCCTGCGTGGCGTCGTCGGCACGACCGACGGCAGCACGCTGGTGCAGCTGTCCACCACCGGACACGTACCCACCTCCCGCGACGACGTTTCTGTACCGGCGACCATGGGCCGTGAGCTCGCCGCGGAGATGCTCGCCAAGGGTGCGGCCGGTCTTATGGGGGAGCGAGCACTTTGAACCCCACCGCCCCTAACCACCCCGCCGCCGGCCAGGTCACCTTCCTCGGTGCCGGGCCGGGAGATCCGGGTCTGCTCACGCTGCGCGCCGTAGAGGCGCTGTCCCACGCGGACGTGCTGATCGCGGACCCGCAGGTGCTCGACGTCGTCCGCACGCATGCCCGGGCGAACGTGGACACACCGCTGCAGGCTTCAGCTGACGAGGCGTCAATCCCCGCCGATGTCCCCACGCTTCGGGACACGACCAATCTTGTCATGGGGGCCGCACGCACCGGCAAGCGGGTCGTGCGTGCCGTGTCCGGAGACCCCGGCCTGGACGCCAATGTCGCCGAGGAGATGCTGGCCTGCGCCTCCGAAGGCATCGGCTTCGAGGTCGTGCCGGGCATCGCCGCAGCGGTCGGCGTGCCCGCGTACGCCGGCGTGCCGCTGCGCGACGCGCAGGGCACGGACGTCCGCTTCGTGGACGCCCGTACGGCCGACGACCGCTGCTGGTCCGAGGTCGGCGCCAGCGACGCGACCGCGGTCGTCTCCACCACCCTCGACTCGGTGGCCGCGGCTGCCGGCGAGCTGGTCGCGGCGGGCCGCAAGCCCGACACCCCGCTGACCGTCACGATCGCCGGTACGACCACCAAGCAGCGCACCTGGACCGCCACCCTGGGCACCATTGCGCAGACGCTGAAGGCCGCCAAGGTGCTGCCCTCGGCGGACGGCGGGCAGCCGGTCATAGCCGTGGTCGGCGAGCGCAGCGCCGCCGCGCAGCGGGACCAGCTCTCCTGGTTCGAGTCCAAGCCGCTGTTCGGCTGGAAGGTGCTCGTGCCGCGGACGAAGGAGCAGGCCGCCTCGCTCTCCGACCAGCTCGTCTCGTACGGCGCGGTGCCGCACGAGGTCCCGACGATCGCCGTCGAGCCGCCGCGTACGCCCCAGCAGATGGAGCGCGCGGTCAAGGGCCTGGTCACCGGGCGGTACGAGTGGATCGCCTTCACCTCGGTCAACGCCGTGAAGGCCGTCCGCGAGAAGTTCGAGGAGTACGGCCTGGACGCGCGCGCCTTCGCGGGCATCAAGGTCGCGGCCGTCGGCGAGCAGACCGCCAAGGCACTCATCGCCTTCGGCGTGAAGCCGGACCTCGTCCCGAGCGGCGAGCAGTCCGCAGCCGGCCTCCTGGAGGACTGGCCGCCCTACGACCCGGTCTTCGACCCGATCGACCGCGTCTTCCTCCCGCGCGCCGACATCGCCACGGAGACCCTCGTCGCCGGGCTGATCGAGCTGGGCTGGGAGGTCGACGACGTCACGGCCTACCGGACCGTCCGCGCCTCGCCCCCGCCCGCCACGACCCGCGAGGCGATCAAGGGCGGCGGCTTCGACGCGGTACTTTTCACCTCGTCTTCGACGGTGCGGAACCTCGTCGGCATCGCCGGCAAGCCGCACAACGTGACCGTGATCGCCTGTATCGGCCCGGCCACCGCGAAGACCGCCGAGGAGCACGGGCTGCGCGTGGACGTCATGTCGCCCGAGCCCTCGGTGCACAAGTTGGCCGAAGCGCTCGCGGACTTCGGTACGGCCCGGCGCGCCGCCGCGGTCGAGGCCGGTGACCCGGTCACCCGTCCGAGCGAGCGCCGGCCCGGATCGCGCAGGAGGGCTCGCAGTTGAGCAGTACGTACGGACGTTTCCCTGGTGCGCGGCCCCGCCGGCTGCGCACCACCCCCGCCATGCGCCGCATGGTCGCCGAGACCCGGCTCCACCCGGCGGACCTGATCCTCCCGGCGTTCGTCCGCGAGGGGATCTCCGAGCCGGTGCCGATCGGCTCGATGCCGGGCGTCGTCCAGCACACCCGTGACACCCTGCGGAAGGCGGCCGTCGACGCCGTCTCCGCGGGCGTCTCCGGGATCATGCTCTTCGGCGTCCCCGAGGACTCCAAGAAGGACGCGGCGGGCACGGCGGGTACGGACCCCGACGGCATCCTCCAGGTCGCGCTCCGCGACGTCCGCTCCGAGGTCGGCGACGACCTCGTGATCATGTCCGACCTCTGCCTGGACGAGTTCACCGACCATGGCCACTGCGGCGTCCTGACGCCGGACGGCCGGGTCGACAACGACGCCACGCTGGAGCGGTACGCGGAGATGGCCCGCGTCCAGGCCGATGCCGGGGCCCACACGGTCGGCCCCAGCGGCATGATGGACGGCCAGGTCCGCGTGATCCGCGAGGCCCTGGACGGCGCGGGCCACGAGGATGTCTCGATCCTCGCCTACACCGCGAAGTACGCCTCGGCCTTCTACGGCCCCTTCCGCGAAGCGGTGGGCTCGTCGCTGAAGGGCGACCGCAAGACCTACCAGCAGGACGGCGCCAACGCCCGCGAGTCCCTGCGCGAGCTGGCCCTCGACCTCGAAGAGGGCGCGGACATGGTCATGGTCAAGCCGGCCATGCCGTACCTCGACATCGTCCGGGATGTCGCGGAGTCCGTCGACGTCCCGGTCGCCGCGTACCAGATCTCCGGCGAGTACGCGATGATCGAAGCCGCCGCGGAAAAGGGCTGGATCGACCGCGACGCGGCCATCCTGGAGGCCCTGACCGGCATCAAGCGCGCGGGCGCGCAGAACATCCTGACGTACTGGGCGACGGAGGTCGCCCGCCGTCTCTGACGGCTCTGACCTGCGGTTTCGCACTGCTGAGCCCCCGCCGTCCACCTGGACGCGGGGGCTCTGGTCATTCAGTCCTCAGCCCTAGGCGTGCTGCGGTACCTCGTCCTTGAGCATGTTCCGGATATCCCGACGGAGCTCCAGGCTGTCCGTGTGACCGTGTACGGACACCGCGTGCTCAGCGGCGGCCCGGACGACCTCTTCCTCCTCGCCGGAAAGCACAAGGGTGCAATTCATCTCGCTGGGGTAATCCCGGCAGTCGGCGACCTTACGCATGACGCCACCACCTCCTCACCCCTCCAGTGTCGCCCCACGCGGGGCGCGCCGCACGCGCGCCGTGAAGGCCGACCAAGCGGCGGGGCTGACGGCCAGCTGCGGCCCGTCGGGGTCCTTGGAGTCGCGGATGTGGATGGCGGTGGGCGTCGCCGCCACTTCGACGCAGTTGCCGCCTTGCTCCGTGCTGTAGCTGGACTTGAACCACGTGAGTGCGGCGTTCATAGCTCTCCTAGCAGCCGGTCCAAGAGGCTTTTGGTTTCCTCGGGGGTGAGAGCCTCTGTTCGCAGCATCGCATACTTGCGGGCCAGGACGCTCACCTCGTCCTGGTCGGAGATGAGTTGACCGCCACGCTGTGTTTCGGAGTAGGCGAGGTGCACGTGATCGGGGGTCTCCAGCAGCACGAAGGGCCCGGAGAGGCCGGTGTGAGTGGGGCGCCCGAAAGGCATGACCTGAATGGTGACTCCCGGGAGGTCGGCGCAGGCGCGTGTATGGCGCAGCTGCTCCGCGTGCAACTCCGCGTCTCCGCCGAGGTGTTCTCTGAGTACGGCCTCGTAGAGGATGAAGCTGACCGTGGTCGGCGCCTTGCGGTGCAGGATCGACTGTCGCTCGATGCGCGCGGCTACACGCTCCTCGATCTCCGTCTCGTCGAGCAGGGGGATCTCGTTGCGGAAGACCGCGTAGGCGTAAGGCTTGGTCTGAAGCAGCCCGGGGAACACCTGGTTCTCGTACGAGTAGTGAGCGATCGCCTCCCGTTCGTAATCGATGAACTCCGCCGCCCAGACGGGGAACTTCTCGATCTCCGGCATGTACTCCACGGCGACCGCGAGGACACCCCGTGTCCCCAGCTCAAGATCCAGGCGTTCGGCCAAGTCGCCCTTCAAGGGACGTCTTCCCTGCTCGATCGAGGCGATCGTCTCCTCGCCGACGTTCAGGCGGTCGCTCAGCTCGCGCTGCGTGAGGCCGGACAGACGGCGGAACAGGGCCAGTTGGGCGCCTACGAGGCGCAGCGTCGTCGCGTTCTTCCGGCGACTGGGATGATTCCGGGGCTGCATGGGGACCCACTCCCACCATTTTCCGTGCGTCACGCGCGCAGGACCCGTACAGCGAATCTGTACGGGCTGACGGACTGCTTCAGCGTAGTTACGGAGAGCAACCTGTGTGGCGTGAACGAGGATCACTTCCGGGAGCGTTTTTACCCGCGGACGCGCAGATCCGTGCCGGCGGCAAGGGAGTTCGCGCGCCGCGCGCTCGCCGACTGGAGCTTCGGGGAGGCGCGTACGCAGGACGCATTGCTGTGCGTGAGTGAGCTGGCGACCAACGCCGTACGGCACGGCGTACCGCCGGGACGGGGGTTCCTGTTGCGGCTCCACCGGGCCGGGGAGGAGGACCACCTCGTACGGATCGAGGTGCACGACTCGGGGCCGGGGTGCCCACGCGTCGCGGACCCGGCGGGGGACGGGGACGAGCGGGGGCGCGGCCTGCTGCTGGTCGGGGCCGTCGCAGACAAGTGGGGTGTGGCCGACCGGAACCCCGGCAAGATCGTCTGGTGTGAGGTCGCGTCACGGGTGCATACCGCAGTATGCTCGATGCATGTCTGCGACAACGCGCATCACGGTCACCTTGCCGACTGAGCAGGTGGCTGAGTTGAAGAAGCTCACCGACAACATCTCCGGCTATGTTGCCGACGCCGTGGCGCGCCAGATAAGGCACCAACTGCTCGGCGAGGACCTGCGGCGATACGAGGAGGAGCAGGGCGCCTTCACCGAGGAGGAACTGGCCGAGGCACGCGAAAGGATTTTCGGTGCGGGGGAGTCCGACGGCCGAGCGGGTGCTGCGTGAGCGGGCGCATGGAGACTGTGGTTCTGGACTCCGAGGGTTTGTCGGCCTGGATCGCTCAGGACCGGAAGGTTCTGGCGATGTTCCGGCTGTTTCACGAGGCGGGCGCCGATCTCGTCGTGGGGGCGAACACCATCGTCGAGGTGAGCCATGCGCGCGTGAACCTGCCGCGGCTGCACTGGGCGCTGTCCCGAGTACGGATCGAGCCGGTCACCGGGCGGGCGGCGCGAGAAGCGGCGGCACTGCTCAAGGCCACCGGTCTGCACGGCCACCAGTACGCCATCGATGCCACCGTCGCGGAAGTTGCCCTGCGCCAGCCAGGGCCGGTGGCCATGCTGACGTCGGACGTCGACGACATGCGGAAACTGTGCGGCGATCGCGTACGGCTCATCGCCGTGTGACCGGCAGGCGTTCGTGTCACTGGCCGGGGGCCGTGGCGAAATGGGCGTCGATCGCGGTGACGCGGCCCTGGGCGTCGAAGCGGATGCTGACCGGAGTGCCGTCCGGGAGGCCGACCCTGATGCCGTCCTCCGTCGGCTGCTGCGGTAGTCCGTGGCGCTCGAAGTAACCCGTCACCACCTGCCGCTCCGAGCTCCCGAAGATGCCCGCGCCGGTCATCAGGATGCGGGGAAGGGTGACGGCGTCCGGCACATGGCGCGGGACCTGCGGGTCGTCCGGTACGAGGTAGAGCCGGGCCTCCGGGCTCGCCTGTACGCCGATGTAGCCCGCCGCGCCGAGCACGCTCATCGCGCCGAAGGCGAGCGTCTCCGCGGCCATGCGCGGGTCCGGGGCGCCGCCCAGGGGAACGAGCTCGTGCGTGAACTCGGGGACGCCGTTCTCGTGCCCGAACCGGCGCAGGGCATGGGCCGCCCTGGCGACGGGAGCGTTCCCGAAGCCGGGGTTGGCCCAGCCCCACAGCCAGGAGCTGTCTCTGACGTCCCAGGTGCCGAGGACCGATATGCGCAGGTCCTGGCCGCCCTGGCGGTAGAGGCACTGATCGAGATCCGCGCTCCAGTCGCCGGAGGGCAGGAAGGCACTGAACGTTTCGAGCTGGTGCGCACCCCACGCGGCGTGCGGCTCGACGGTACCGACGAAGGCTTCACTGAATGCTGCGTTGCTCATCCTCCGACCCTACGGTCGGCCCACACGCCCCGTGCAGCCCGCCCGGAACACGGCGGTGGCCGCCACCCCGAGGGGTGACGGCCACCGTCGCGTCGTGCCGCGGAGCGGTCAGAGGCGCTCGGGCGTCCGGATGCCCAGGAGGGCCATGCCCTTGTGGAGCGTGCGGGCCGTGATGTCGCAGAGGAAGAGGCGGTTCTCGACCTGCTCGGGCGTCTCGGCCTTCAGGACCGGGCACTGGTCGTAGAAGGTCGTGTAGAGGGACGCGAGCTGGTAGAGGTACGCGGTGAGCTTGTGCGGGGCGTACTCGGCCGCGGCCTCGAAGACCGTGTTGCCGAATGCGTCCAGGTGCAGGCCCAGCGCCCGCTCCGCCGGGGCGAGCGCCAGCTCCGCGTGTGCGGCCGGCTGCGCGTCGCCCGCCTTGCGGAGGATGGACTTGATGCGGGCGTGGGCGTACTGGATGTACACCGACGTGTCGCCGTTGAGGGAGACCATCTGGTCGAGGTCGAACTTGTAGTCGCGGTTGGCGGAGGTGGAGAGGTCCGCGTACTTGACCGCGCCGATGCCGACCTGCGCGCCGCGCTCGTTGATCTCTTCCTCGGTGAGGTCCTGGGCCTTCTCGCGGACCACCTCGGCGGCGCGCTGGGCCGCCTCGTCGAGCAGGTCCTCCAAGCGGACGGTCTCGCCCTCGCGGGTCTTGAACGGCTTGCCGTCCGCGCCGAGGACCGTGCCGTAGCCCATGTTGTGCGCGGTGACCTCGTCGCCGAGCCAGCCCGCCCGGCGGGCCGTCTCGAAGACCATCTTGAAGTGCAGGGACTGGCGTACGTCCACGACGTAGAGGAGCGTCGTCGCGTGCAGGTCGAAGACGCGGTTGCGGATCGCGGAGAGGTCGCTCGCCGCGTACCCGAAGCCGCCGTCCGCCTTCTGCACGATCAGCGGGACCGGCTGGTCGTCCTTGCCCTTGATGTCGTCGAAGAAGACGACGAGGGCGCCCTCGGAGCGGACCGCGACGCCGGACTCCTCCAGCAGCCGGGCCGTCTCGGCCATCATGTCGTTGTACGCGGACTCGCCGACGATCTCGTCGTCCCGGATCTCCATGTCCAGCTTCTCGAAGACCGAGTAGAAGTAGACCTTCGACTCGTCCACGAACCGCTGCCAGAGGTCCAGGGTCTCCTTGTCGCCGGACTGGAGGGCGACGACCCGCTTGCGGGCCCGCTCCTTGAACTCCTCGTCCGCGTCGAAGACGGCGCGCGACGCCTTGTACACCCGGTTCAGGTTCGACATGGCCTGCTCGCCGTCGACCTCGTCGGCCGGGGCCAGCTCGCCCGGGTTCTCGATCAGGTACTGGATGAGCATGCCGAACTGCGTGCCCCAGTCGCCGATGTGGTGGCGGCCGATCGTCTTCTCGCCCGTGAAGTCCAGCAGGCCGCGCAGCGCGTCGCCGATGACCGCCGAGCGCAGGTGGCCGACGTGCATCTCCTTGGCGACGTTCGGCTGGGCGTAGTCGATGATCGTGAGGCCCGGCTCGTCCTTCAGGGGCACGCCGAGCCGGTCGTCCGCGGCGCGGGCGGCCAGCGTCTGCACGATGGCCGAGTCGGCGACCGTGATGTTGAGGAAGCCGGGGCCGGAGACCTCGATGTCCTTGATCAGCTCGGGGGCCGTGATCCGCTCGACGACCTGCGAGGCCAGCTCACGGGGGTTCCCCTTGAGCTTCTTCGCGAGCGCGAGCATCCCGTTGGCCTGGAAGTCGGCCCGGTCGCTTCGTCGCAGCAGCGGGTCGGCGGCGCCGGCCTCCGGCAGGGCTGCCGAGAGGGCGTCCGTGACGCGCTGGTTGACCGAGGCGGCGAGAGAAGGGACCGAAGCCATGGAGTGCTGCCGTTTCCGTTGAAGGGAAAAAGGCTCGAGGGCGAGCCGAGCTGACGTGATACTGGAGGAGCCGGAAAGGGTTTGTCATCAGTATTTCACGGCAGCCCGCACGCCCTGCCTGCCGGGGAAATCGATCACCGGGGCGTCTGGGACAATGGAACGGCCAGGCTTGCGGCCTGGGCGGCCCGCACCGGATCACGCACTCCGGGCCGCCGGGCCCGGGACCGGGCTGACGACCGTAAGCGATCAAGCGACCACGTGATCAGCCGATCGCCGGAGCCAACCGGTCATCCGGGATCAGCCGATCACCCGGGGCCGACCGATCGCCGGCGAGCAACTGATCAAGCGAACGCGCGAAGCAGAAGAGGAAGGGCCGACCGTGGCTCAGAGCACCGAGACAACCGACTGGGTCTCCCGTTACGCGGATGAGGTCATTGCCGAGTCGGAGCGTCGCGCGCCTGGCAAACCGGTCGTGGTCGCCTCCGGCCTGTCCCCCTCCGGCCCGATCCACCTGGGCAACCTCCGCGAGGTCATGACCCCGCACCTGGTCGCGGACGAGATCCGCCGCCGGGGGCACGAGGTCCGCCACGTCCTGTCCTGGGACGACTACGACCGGTACCGCAAGGTGCCGTTCGGCGTCGAGGGTGTGGACGACTCCTGGGCCGAGCACATCGGCAAGCCGCTGACCAGCGTCCCGGCCCCCAAGGGCTCGGCGTACGCGAACTGGGCCGAGCACTTCAAGGCCGCCATGGTCGACGCGCTCGCGCAGCTGGGCGTCGAGTACGACGGCATCAGCCAGACCGAGCAGTACACCTCCGGCGTGTACCGCGAGCAGATCCTGCACGCGATGAAGCACCGCGGCGACATCGACGCGATCCTCGCCCAGTACCGCACGAAGAAGGCGCCGGCGAAGAAGTCGCAGAAGCCGGTCGACGAGGCCGAGCTGGAGGCCGCTGAGGGCTCCGGCGCGGCCGGTGAGGACGACGGCAGCGGCGGCGGCGCGGGCTACTTCCCGTACAAGCCGTACTGCACGGCGTGCGGCAAGGACTTCACCACCGTCACCGCGTACGACGACGACACGACCGAGCTCACCTACACCTGCACCTGCGGGCACGGCGAGACGGTGCGGCTGAGCGAGTTCAACGGCGGCAAGCTGGTCTGGAAGGTCGACTGGCCCATGCGCTGGGCCTACGAGGGCGTGATCTTCGAGCCGTCGGGTGTGGACCACTCCTCGCCCGGCTCGTCCTTCCAGGTCGGCGGCCAGATCGTCGGCATCTTCGACGGCAAGCAGCCGATCGGCCCGATGTACGCCTTCGTGGGCATCAGCGGGATGGCCAAGATGTCCTCGTCGAAGGGCGGGGTGCCGACCCCGGCCGACGCGCTGCAGATCATGGAGCCGCAGCTGCTGCGCTGGCTGTACGCGCGCCGCAAGCCGAACCAGTCGTTCAAGATCGCCTTCGACCAGGAGATCCAGCGGCTGTACGACGAGTGGGACCGGCTGGACGCCAAGGTCGCCGACGGCTCCGTGCTGCCGGCCGACGCGGCGGCGTACGCCCGTGCCATCGGGACCGCGGCGGGCGAGCTGCCGAAGACGCCGCGCCCGCTCCCGTACCGCACGCTCGCCTCGGTCGCCGACATCACGGCCGGCCACGACGAGCAGACCCTGCGCATCCTCAGCGAGCTGGACCCGGAGAAGCCGGTCACCTCGCTGGACGAGGTCCGGCCCCGGCTGGACCGCGCCGAGCAGTGGATCACCAGCCAGGTCCCGGCCGATCAGCGCACCATCGTCCGCGCGGAGCCGGACACCGAGCTGCTCGGCTCGCTGGACGACCAGGCCAAGGAATCGCTCCGGCTGCTGCTGGACGGGCTGGACGAGCACTGGTCGCTCGACGGCCTGACGCACCTGGTCTACGGCGTGCCGAAGGTGCAGGCGGGCTTCTCCGCCGACGCCACGGCGAAGGAGCTGCCGCCGGAGATCAAGACCGCCCAGCGGTCGTTCTTCGCGCTGCTCTACCGCCTGCTGGTCAGCCGCGAGACCGGCCCGCGGCTGCCCACCCTGCTCCTCGCCGTCGGCGCGGACCGGGTGCGCAAGCTGCTGGGCGCGTAAGCGGTACGGCCAAGAGTCACCGCACTCCGTCAGGGGCCCGGGCGCACGTCGCCCGGGCCCCTGGTCGTGCGAGCGGTCGGGCGATGTGCTCGCTTCTCAGGCGATGTGCTCGCTCTCCATCTCCTGGCGGAAGCGGGCGCGGAAGTCGCGTACGTACGTCCGCAGGTAGTTCTCGCTGAGCGGGCCGGTGCCGTCCCGGCCCGTGACGCCGTAGTTGTTGAGCAGGTAGCGCGCGAACTGGTGGGCGTCGGGCATGTCGTTCCTGTCGGCGACGTACGCCCGGAACGCCTCGTAGAACTGCTCGTCGCGCGGCAGCCCCTCGGAGAGCTGCTCGGTCGGCACGACCGGCTCGGGGACGGGCTCGGGCGCCGGCGCGGGCATCGGTACGGTCGCGCCCGCGGTACCGAGCGGGCGGCTGCGGCCGGGGCCCACGGGGATCGTGAGGGAGGAGGCGGGCTCGTCGTCCTGGTGCTGCGGCACGGGCTCGACGGTCCTGGCGGGCTCCGCGAGCTCTACGGGCTCTGCGAGCTCGGTGTGCTCGACGGCCTCCACCGGTACGGGATGCTCCCGGGCGGCCGTCGCGTCCAGCGCCGGGCGTACCGGCTCGCGCGCCACCTCGCCGGCCCGTTCCCGGGCCGGATCGATCCCCGCCGCCGCGAGCCCCGCGGGCGCGGTCTCCGACAGCGGTACCCCGTACCGCGCCAGCCGCAGCGGCATCAGCGACTCCACCGGGGCCTTGCGGCGCCACGCGCGTCCGTACCGCGACCGCAGCCGCGCCTGGTACACCAGCCGGTCCTGCTCCAGCTTGATGACCTGCTCGTACGAGCGCAGCTCCCACAGCTTCATGCGGCGCCACAGCCGGAACGTCGAGGGGAAGGCGAGGAGCCAGCGGGAGAGCCGGACGCCCTCCATGTGCTTGTCGGCGGTGAGGTCGGCGATCCGGCCGATCGCGTGCCGCGCGGCCTCGACCGCGACGACGAAGAGGACCGGGATCACCGCGTGCATGCCGACGCCGAGCGGGTCGGGCCAGGCCGCCGCGCCGTTGAAGGCGATCGTCGCGGCCGTCAGCAGCCAGGCGGTCTGGCGCAGCAGCGGGAACGGGATGCGGATCCAGGTGAGCAGCAGGTCCAGCGCCAGGAGGACGACGATGCCCGCGTCGATGCCGATCGGGAAGACGTACGAGAAGGAGCCGAAGCCCTTCTGCTCGGCGAGCGCGCGGACCGCCGAGTACGAACCGGCGAAGCCGATCGCGGCGATGACCAGCGCGCCCGCGACGACCACGCCGATCAGTATTCGGTGCGTACGACTCAAACGCATCGCGGCCACCCGCGATCCCTCCCCGCACTCGGCTGACTGGCCTGATTGGCGCGCCTAGCGTGGCACACCCGTGCAGCCGGGTGCCGGGAGGGCCGCAGGCGTTACGCGAGTGGTACGCCCGCGGTGCGGATATGTGCTTACTTGTTCACCTTGTTGATCTCGTAGACGGCCTGCTTGGCGGCCTCTTCGGCGTCCGCCAGCATCTCCTTGTCGTCCGGAGCCTTCGCGCCGGCCAGGCCCGCACCGTTGAAGTTGATGGTGACCACGGCGTTGGCGGTACGGGCGACGACCGTCTGGTTCTTGAAGTCGTTGCCGTCCTTCTTCAGGTCGTACGTCACCTTGGTCGCCGCGTCGCCGATGCCCTTGGCGGGCTCGCTCTTGACGTTCTTGGCGTCCTTGGTGCCCTTGGCCGCGTCGACCTGCTTGTTGTAGAAGCCGGTCGCCCGCTTGTCGCCGGAGCCCAGCGCGGGGTCGGAGTCGTAACGCTGCAGGTTGACGGCGAGCCAGCGGAACTGCGTGCCGTTGATGCCGCCCTTGCCCTGCCGCTCCTCGCTGCTCCAGGTGCAGGTGCCGTGCGCGGAGGTGTCGCTGCTCTTCCCCTCCTCGCCGCTCTCGTCCTTCACGGCGGGCAGCATCTTCTTGACGCGGTCCTTCGTGATGGCCGTGCAGGGGTCGGGGAGCTTCTTGAACTTGCCCGGTGCCACCTTGGGCGACGAGCTCGGGGCGGCGGACTTGGAGGCGTCGCCGCCCGAGTCCTTGCCCGAGTCGTCGGAGCAGCCGGCGACGAGCATCACCGGTACGGCTGCGCAGGCGAGGTAGCTGGCGAGTCGCTTGGCTGAACGGTGCATGGTTCCTTCGCTGTTCGTCGTCGTGCGAGCGGCCGTTCCGCGCGCAGGGCCCGGGTGGCCCCTGCGACGCACGGTACGCGGCGGACGGGCGCCGGTTGCCGAATTGTGGTGTTACTCGCCGACGGTAACCGGTCAATCCGACCGTAACCGGTCATTCGGTCCAGTGCGCGGCCAGCTCAGCGGCCAGCGCCCGGGCCTTTTCCTGCAGCTCGCGACGGTCGGGAAGGACGGACTTGTCGGTGGACCACTGGTCGTACTCGATGGTCACAATCACATTCGACGAGCGGAACACGACCGTGACGTCGCGGTGCAGGCCGGAGTCGGCCGTGACCAGCGCGTCGTCCAGGAAGGCGGCGTCGCCGACGTCGGCGAGCGGACGCGGCGCGAGGCTCGCGGCGTCGTCGGGGGAGCCGGAACCGGAGGAGCCGGAGGGGTCGGGAGAGCCGGACGCACCGGATGAGCTGGGGGAGTCGCCTTCGGCCGTATGGGTGTCCGAGGGGCGGGTGCCGCTGCCGGAGCCCTTCCCGGAGCCGGTGTCCTGCGCGTCGCCGGGGGTGTTTCCTGCGGTGCTGCCGGCTGTGTCTCCGGTCGTGTCTCCGGCGGTTTCGGAGCCGTCGCGCTGCGCGCTGCCGGCCGGGTCGGCCGAGGAGTCGGCCACGGGGCCCTTGCCGCCGGAGGGGCGGGTGCCGCTGCCCGCGCCGGTACGGCTGTCGGCGTCGCTGCCCGCGCCGCGCCCCGACGTCCCGCCGGACTTCTCGCTCTGCTCGCCCTTGTCCCCGGAGGCGCCCGAGCCCTTGCTCGCGGACGGGGTGGGGGCGCTCGGCGTGCCGCTCGGGATGTGGGCCGCGAGCTCCCGCTTCGCGTACAGCTCCTGCGCCTTGGCGTCGTCGCTGACGGAGCCGTCGTACGACACCACGCGCTGCAGGTCGATGTTGAGGTGGCGGGTGCCCTCGGAGGTCTCCCGCTTCCAGTGGCAGCCGACCCGGCGGTCGGTGTCGAAGGTGACGTCGGCCCGGCCGCGGTAGACCTTGTCGGCCTCCGCGGGGGTCTCCGGGCTGCCGTCGGTGGGCAGCAGGCTGCGCAGCGTCCTCCGGGCGGGCAGCCCGCACGGCTCGGGCAGCGAGTCGAACTCGCCCGGCTCGGCGACGGGCGCCGACGACGTGCTGTCGCCGCCCTTGGCGTCCTCGGCCCCCGTATCGGTGTCCGAGCTGCCGGAGCAGCTGGTGAGCATCGTGGCCAGCGCCACGGCAGCCGCCACGGCGGCCCCTCGTACGGACGACCTTCGCTGCACCGTCCCCGGCTCCTTCCGTACGAAATCCGGTTGCCGCTGAGCAGCGGCTGATGGACACAATGTCTACCGCACGCATCGTCGCACCCGCCGGTCCGTTGTCGCTGATCGGGTGCAATATCCAGCTTTTGCGTTTTCAGCGCTGTGCACTTTTTGCTGGCATCCGATGGCGTTTGCGGTTCTTATTATCGGGATTCATCGGGGGAACGAGGAAGTCATGTCGTACGTGGAAGTGCCCGGCGCGCAGGTCCCGATCCGCATGTGGGCGGATCCGGCCACGGTCGAGGGCGTCGCGCTGCAGCAGCTGCGCAATGTCGCGACGCTGCCGTGGATCAAGGGCCTCGCCGTGATGCCGGACGTGCACTACGGCAAGGGCGCCACGGTCGGGTCGGTCATCGCCATGCACGGCGCGGTCTGCCCGGCGGCGGTCGGCGTCGACATCGGCTGCGGCATGTCCGCGGTCAAGACCTCCCTGACGGCGAACGACCTGCCCGCCGACCTCTCCCGCCTCCGCTCGAAGATCGAGGAGGCCATTCCGGTGGGCCGCGGCATGCACGACGACCCGGTGGACCCGGGGCGGCTGCACGGCTTCGGGACGGCCGGCTGGGACGACTTCTGGACCCGCTTCGACGGCATCGCGGACGCGGTCAAGTTCCGCCAGGACCGGGCAACGAAGCAGATGGGAACGCTCGGTTCCGGCAATCACTTCATTGAATTCTGCCTTGATTCGGACGACGCCGTCTGGCTGATGCTGCACTCCGGCTCCCGGAACATCGGCAAGGAGCTCGCCGACTTCCACATCGGCGAGGCCCAGAAGCTGCCGCACAACCAGGGCCTGGTCGACCGCGACCTCGCCGTCTTCATCGCGGACACCCCGCAGATGGCGGCGTACCGAAACGACCTCTTCTGGGCGCAGGAGTACGCCAAGCACAACCGCGCGATCATGATGGCCCTTTTCCAGGACGTCGTCCGCAAGGAATTCAAGAAGGCCCGGCCGACCTTTGATCCGGTGATCTCCTGCCACCACAACTACGTGGCGGAGGAGCGGTACGAGGGCATGGATCTGCTGGTCACGCGGAAGGGGGCGATCCGGGCGGGGAGCGGGGACTACGGGATCATTCCGGGGTCGATGGGCACGGGCTCGTACATCGTTCGCGGCCTCGGTAACGAGAAGTCCTTCAACTCGGCCTCGCACGGCGCGGGCCGGAAGATGAGCCGCAACGCCGCGAAGAAGCGTTTCTCCACAAAGGACCTGGAGGAGCAGACGCGGGGCGTGGAGTGCCGTAAGGACTCCGGTGTGGTGGACGAGATCCCCGGCGCGTACAAGCCCATCGAAAAGGTCATCGACCAGCAGCGGGATCTGGTCGAGGTGGTCGCAAAGCTCAAGCAGGTCATCTGCGTGAAGGGCTGAGCTGCAGGGCTGCATGTGATCGATAGCCCCCGCGTCGACAACGGTGCGGGGGCTTTGCCTTCCTCGGCAGGCTGTCCCCGTACCGCAGAGTCCTCTGCTCACCCCATCGCCGTCCGGTCATCCGCGTCGTCTGTGCCGACAGGCGCCCCATCCGGCGTTTCGTCGTTTTCATGGTCTGTCGCACTCCGTCCAAGAGCGCCGATCCATTTGCACGCTGTGTGACCGATAGCTTGAAAGTGACGCTCTGTGCGCTCCGCTTCTGAGAGGGTGCGGGGATTCCGGCTTCCCGGGAAGGGGCGAGCGTCGGGGAGGCGCGCGTGCGCTCGGAGCGTGGCTGGCTCCTGTCGGTGGGGACGGTCGAGGCCGCCGTCGCGGTGGGCGCCGCGCTCTGCCCGGTGCTCTCGTTCTCCATGTTGCTGGTCAGCGGGCCGCTGCTGGCGGCTTACCGGCTGGCCATTCGTGCCACAGGCGTGTTCACCGTTGCCGAGACCCCTGACACCCAGGGCGCCATGTTTCCTCTCGACCACCGGGCCAGGGCAGCCCTGTCCGCCCCTGCCCTCGACCAGGCCCTCGCCGGTCTACTCGGTCTGCTGCACGGCCACGCCGCCGGCAGCACGGACGACGACCTCACCCTGCTCCTCGTCCAGCCCACCGCCGGCCTTCTCGACGGGGCACCCGGCCCGGCGCCGGAGAGCGCGGGCCGGTAACCACCGTTGCGCCCGCCGTGACGCACCGGAGGAGGCACCGGTGTGACGGATGTCCGGCCGGTCGTTTGCCGACAGTTGGGCTGCGGGTACGAACAGGGGCTTTCACGCCGTCCTGCCCCAATATGGCCTGCGGTCATCACAACCGGTCATTCAGTGGTCAGCGGCCACACAGTGTGGCGGAAGACGGCAAGCTGTCCCTTTTCGGAAGGCCCGGAGACGCAGGGAAGGGGACAAGCATGGTCACGCAGAGCCGCCGGGCGGGCAACCTGCCTGCGGAGCCGACGGGGCTGATCGGGCGGCGTGCGGAGCTGGGGCAGGTCCGGCGACTGCTGGGGAGTTCCCGGCTGGTGACGTTGACGGGGGTCGGTGGGGTGGGCAAGACGCGGCTGGCGCTGCGGGCCGCATATGAGGCGCAGCCGTCCCTGTGGGACGGTGCATGGTGGGTGGACCTCTCGGCCCTGCGGAGCGGCCCCCTGCTGGTGCATGCCGTCGCCGAGGCGCTGCCGTTGGCGGACCAGACGACGCGGCCGATGATTGACGTGGTGGCGGAGTATCTGGCGGGCCGTGAGCTGCTGTTGGTGCTGGACACCTGTGAGCATCTGGTGGATGAGTGCGCGCTGGTGGTCGAGGCGTTGCTGGCGGCGGCGCCGGGGCTGCGGATCCTGGTGACCAGCCGCCGCCCGTTGGGCGTTTTTCCGGAGCGGCTTTTGACGGTCGCGCCGCTGCCGGTCGAGGAGGGGGAGGGGAACGACGGCGGCGCGGATGCGGTTGCTCTGCTGACCGCACGAGCGGCCGAGGCGGTGTCGGGTTTCGCCGTCACGGACGTCGCCCGTCCCGAGCTCGTACGGCTGTGCCGTCGTCTGGACGGTCTGCCGCTCGCCCTCGAGCTGGCTGCCGCCCGTCTGCGCGACCTGTCCGTGGCGGAGCTGACCGAGCGTCTGGAGGACCGCTTCGCCGTGCTGGGCACCACCGATGAGGTGGTGCACGAGGCCGATCCGCCCTGGCACCAGGCCCTGCGCACGGCGATCGGCTGGAGCCACGAGCTGTGCAGCCCGGCTGAGCGGCTGTTCTGGGCTCGGCTGTCGGTGTTCGCGGGCGGCTTCGACGCCGAGGCGGCCGGTGCGGTGTGCGCCGACGGGCGCCTTCCCGAGGACACGATCGAGGGCCTGCTGGCCGGGCTGGCGGACAAATCCCTCCTCACGCCCGCCCCGGGCGGCGGCCCCGGGCCGCGCTACCGGATGCTGGACACCATCCGCGAGTTCGGCGCCTTCTGGCTGCGCAATCTGGGCGAGGAACACACCATGCGCCACCGCCACCGAGAGCACTACCGGGCGCTGGCCCACCAAGCGGAGGCCGCCTGGATCGGGCCGGACCAAGTCACCTGGTACGAAAGGACGGTGGCCGAGCACGCCAACCTCCGCGCCGCGCTGGACTTCTGCCTCGCCGAACAGGACGGGCACACCGCCGTGGAACTGGGCGGGGCACTGTGGTTCCTCTGGTTCGCCTGCGGCTTCGCCCGAGAAGGCCAGCACTACCTGGACCAGGCCCTGGCCCTCAACACCGATCCCGGGCCGGCCCGCGCCCGGGCCCTGTGGGCCCGCGGCATCGTCGCCGCCGCCCAGGGCGACCCCGAGACCATCCTCGGTGTCGCCGACGCCTTCCGCGAGGCCACCGCGCACGAGGCCGACGAGACCAGCCGGGCTGCCGCGGCCGTTCTCGAAGGTCAAGGTCTCACGCTGAGCGGTCAGCTGTCGCGCGGTGTCGAGGCGTTCGAGGCGGCCCCGCGCCGCCCGCCGGTCGGCGGGCGGTATCGCGCGGCGTGGTTCATGGTGCGGGCCGGACGGGCCATCGTCCACGTCTTCCTCGGGGAGTTCGCGGAAGCCGCGGCCGTCGCCGACGACTTGTGCGCCGAGTGCGCCCGGCGTGGCGAGACCTGGGCCCGCGCCTGGGGCGAGTACATGCGTGCCCTCGCCGCACAGGGACTGGGACGGGCGGAGGAGGCCGCGGCCCATGCCCGCACCGCCCTCGACGGCAAACGCCGCTTCCGGGACAGCCTCGCCATCGCCATGGCCATCGACCTGCTCGCCTCCGCCGCGGTCGCCGCCGAGCAGGCTGAGCACGCCGCCCGGCTCCTGGGCATCGCCGAGCAGACCTGGCACACCATCGGCACCCCCCAGATGGGCGTCGACGGACTCGTCGCCGCGCGCAACGCCTGCGAGCAGCAGGCCCGCCGCCTCATCGGCGACGACGCTTACAAGAACGCCTTCCACACCGGCTACGACGCTGCCCCGGACGCCGCCATCGCCTACGCCCTCACCCCGCCGGCCTCTGTTCCACCACACGACACGGCCCCGTGATCACCAACCGACGCGACCTCGGGTGCGGTCCTGTGCCGCGAGCCGCACGCATTCCAGTCGTATCCGTTCGTCGGATACGAGATCCTTGGTTTTCAACCGCCTCCGCAGCTCGGCGAAGGGCTACCTGGAACGCCTGGGCACGATGGCCGGGGCATCTGCGACGCCGATGGCAATGGCCTCATCGATCAGCGCGAGTTCATCACCATGTACATCCGCACCTTGGGTGCCGACCCCGAAGCCCTTGCGGCCGCTTTCACACAGCTCGACATCGACGGTGACGGTTCCCTCAACAGCCAGGGGACCCGCAAGGCCACCGAGGAGTACTGCACCAGCGAAGACCCGCAGGCTCCGAGCAACTGGCTCTTCGGCTCCTTCTCGTGAGCTGAGTCGGAGATTCTTCGACGAGTCACACCAGACCAACGACGACCTTCGACTCAGGACACCAGTGCCAAACCGAGGGCCCGGTCCGGTGCTAGCGCGTTACGGATGGACCGACCGCGCTGACGTGAGGGCAGCGACGACGATCTTCAGGTCCGCTCACCGTGTCCCTCCTATACATCTTCCCGCCACCACAACTACGTGGCCGAGGAGCGTTACGAGGGCATAAATCTGCTGGTCACGCGGAAGGGGGCGATCCGGGCGGGGAGCGGGGACTACGGGATCATTCCGGGGTCGATGGGCACGGGCTCGTACATTGTCCGCGGCCTCGGTAACGAGGAGTCCTTCGACTCGGCGTTGCACGGCGCGGGCCGGTGAGGTGCAGAGCCTTGTGTGAGCGATGAGCCCCGGGCCGGGAAGTGTCCGGGGCTCAGGGTGTTTCCAGGCTCAGGACGTAGGCGATGCCGGTGTCGATGTCGGTTTCCTGGCCTTTGCTGTGGGCGGCTTCGTAGGAGGCGTCGCCGAGGGCGGCGCGGACCGGGCGTTCGCAGGCTTGGCGGGCCGCGATCAATCCCGGGATTCCTGCCTGTGCCCGGCCGAAGGAGCTCCAGACATTGTCGGCGATGCCGAGCAGCCGCGCGGCCTGCTCCGGATCGGCTGCCGCCAGGGCGGAGGCCAGCGTCTCCAGGGTCATGGCCGTCCCGAGGGTGTCGTGCAGCCGCCATTTCATGCGCAGGGCCTCGGTGCCGTGCCGGAGTGCCGCTGCCGGATCGCCGGTGCCCATGGCCGCGGCCGACAGGCAGTACAGGGCGTAGGCGCGGTACCACTGCTCGCCGACCTGTTCGCACTCCCTGCGCAGGATGTCAGCGGTCGTGGTGAGCGGGGCGAACGCACGCAGGTTGAGGTAAGCGATCGTCACGCTGCACAGCGCCATGAATCTGACGGTCGGGACGTCGGCGCCGAATGCGGGCGACCGCACGGCCGCACCCAGCAGCGCGACCGCTTCGTCGGACCGGCCGTTCGCGGCGTAGCGCGCTCCCTTCAGCGTGGCCGCGCCCGCCGCCGTCGTCGGGTCGCCGAGCCGGTCTGCCAGGACCGCGCAGGCACTGTCCATTACGGCGGCGACCTCCCGGTCTCCCTGGGCGATCGCCACCATTCCGCAGGCCCACAGCGCCCAGAACCGCTCCGGGCTGCGGTCACCGATCGGTGCCTTGTCGAGGGCCCGCCCCAGATAGTGGCGGCCCTCCCGCTGAAAGCCGTAGCAGAACCAGAAGAACCACAGGTCACCCGTCATCTCCAGCGCGTAGCGCGGGTCCGGGTCGGCGAGGCAGCACTCCAGGGCCGCGCGGAGGTTGGCGTACTCGGCGGTGGAACGGTCGTACCAGGCGACCTGCTGGGCCGCCGGCCACTCCCGGTGGCCGGTGCGGGCGAGCCAGCGGTAGTAGTCCCGGTGCCGCCGGTGCAGCCGTCGCTCCTCGCCGAGCCCGCACAGCCACTCCTGGCCGAACTCGCGGACCGTGTCCAGCATCCAGTACCGCGTGCCCCGGGGTGTTTCCGTCTGCTGCAGCACCGACTTGTCCGCGAGGGAGGACAGCAGGCCGGCCGTCCGGTCACTGTCGAGCGGACCGCCGGAGCAGACCCAGGCGACCGCCTCCTCCTCGAAGCCGCCGGCGAACGCCGAAAGCCGCGCCCACAGCAGCCGTTCGAGTGGGGCGCACAGCTCGTGGCTCCAGCCGATCGTCGTGCGCAGCGCCTGGTGCCGAGGCTCGCCCTGACGGCCCGGCCCGTCTCCCGCGGTGAGCGTCTCGAAGCGGGTGTGCAGGCGCTGCCGGAGCTGGTCCAGGGGCATTTCCGGCAGCCGGGCGGCGGCCAGCTCGATCGCGAGCGGGATGCCTTCCAGGCGGGTACAGATGTCGGCGATCGCCGCGCCGTCCTGCTCCGTGAGAACCGTCCGGGGGGCGGCCGCGGCGGCGCGTTCTCTGAACAGCACCTCCGCGTCGGCGGGTGCTGCTCCGTGGCGGGGCCCCGCCACGGTGACGGGGAGCGGGGGTACGGAGACCACGCACTCGTCCGGGGCCCGCAGAGGGCAGCGGCTGCTGGCCAGGATGTGCACTCCGGGCGCCGCGGCCAGCAGCTGCTGTGCGAAGTCGGCGCAGCCGGCGGCGAGGTGTTCGCAGCAGTCCAGGATCAGCAGCAGCCGCTTGTCCGACAGCCAGCCGGTCACCACCTCAACCGCGGGCCGGGTGGACTGGTCGGCCAGCCGGAGCGCTTCGTACACGGCGAGCGGGAGCGAGGCCACGTCCTTGAGAGGGGAGAGTTCGACCAGCCATACCCCGTCGGGAAAGGCGGCCCGGGCCTCGGCTCCGGCGCGCTGTGCCAGGCGGGTCTTGCCCACCCCGCCGACCCCGGTCAGCGTCACCAGCCGATCGGTGAGCAACAGGTCGCCCATGGCACTCAGTTCGGCCTCGCGCCCGACGAAACTCGTCGCTTCGGACGGCAGGTTCCCCGCCTGTTGGCCCTGCCGGGAATTCCCCATGGCGCACCCCTCCCCGTTCGGTACCGCGCCGCCTGCCCCGAGTCTGGCCCGTCGGCACCGCCCCGGCCGCCGGATGCCATGACCTGCCCGTTTATGCCCGCAGGACGCTCACGCGAGCGCACCGACGCGACACTCCCGGCCAGCTCCCGCCCTGATTCGATCAACCGGTCCCGGTCCCGGTCGCAGGTGCCCACCACGGAGACGCTGAAAGGGGCGGAGCGGCAGGGCCGAAGGGCCGGGCCCCGGTGGGGGCCCGGCCCTTCGGATGCAGCGAATGTGACGGGTGGGACGTGGGTCAGGCAGCAGGCTGGGCCGGCGGCACCGGGCCGGCCGGGGCGCCCGCCTGGTACAGGGCGAGCCAGGTGGTGGGGTTGACCACGCCGTTCGGGACGAGGTCGTGGTCGGACTGGAAGTGGGCCACGGCCGCCATCGTGTTGGCGTCGAAGGTGCCGCTGAGGTTGTTCCAGCCCAGGTACTGGCGGTTGGCCAGCAGGCACTGGACCTGGGAGACCTGGTCGCCGGCCGCGCCGAGGGCGACGGTGCTGCGGTCCTCGGAGAAGGCACAGGCAGCGGGGCCGTGCACGACGTTGTCGCCCATTGCGGCGGAGGCGGGGGTGGCGAGCAGGCCGGTGGTCAACAGGCCAGCGCCGGCGGCCAGTACGGCCGCACGCTTGAAGGCCCTGCCGGGCCTGCGGAAACGGGGGGTGGGGATACGGAAAGTGCTCACGCTGCCCCCGTGCCCGGTAACGGGAAAATCATGTGGAGTGATGGTTGTGGATCTTGTGAAGGTCCGCCGTCCGAGGTGTACCGATGTGGCGCGCGGGGCACACCGCGCGCCGCTCTACGCGTCCGCCGGGTACCAGCGCAGCTCGACGGTGTTGCCGTCCGGGTCCTGGACGTAGAGGGACTCGGCGGTGCCGCGGGCACCGAAGCGCTTGCCGGGGCCGTCGAGGACGGTGAACACCCCGGAGTCGATGACCTGTTGCCAGTCCAGGGGCGCGACGACCAGGCAGAGGTGGTCGACGTTCCGGCCGGAGCCGGCCGCGCCGGCCGCGTCCTCGGGGGCTCGTACCAGGTCGATGATGGTCGTCGGGCTCACCCGGACGGACGGGAACGGCACCTCGCCGGCCCGCCATGCGTCCACCCGGACCGGTTCGAGGCCGAGCGGCCCGCAGTAGAAGTCCAGCGCGCGTTCGACGTCGGCGACGTTGAGGACCAGGTGGTCGAAGGCGGTGACGGTCACGGGAGCGGGGGTGGCGGGCATGGGGTGTTCCTTCCCTGGGAGTCGGACCGGTCAGGACTCGCGGTGGACCTTCGTGTTGGACGCCTGGGCGCGCGGGCGGACGACGAGGAGGTCGATGTTGACGTGGGCGGGGCGGGCGACCGCCCAGGCGATCGTCTCGGCCACGTCCTCGGCGGTCAGCGGCTCGGCGACGCCCTGGTACACCTTGGCGGCCTTCGCCTCGTCGCCGCGGAAGCGGGTGAGCGCGAACTCGTCGGTCTTCACCATGCCGGGGGCGATCTCGATGACGCGTACGGGTTCGCCGCACAGCTCCAGGCGGAGCGTCTCGGTGAGGACGTGTGCGCCGTGCTTGGCGGCCACGTAACCGCCGCCGCCCTCGTACGTGCCGTGCCCGGCGGTCGAGGAGAGGACGACGACCGTGCCGTCGCCGGTGGCGGTCAGCGCGGGCAGCAGCGCCTGCACCACGTTGAGTACGCCGAGGACGTTGACCTCGTACATCGCGCGCCAGTCGGCCGGGTCGGCGGTGGCCACCGGGTCGGTGCCGAGCGCGCCGCCCGCGTTGGCGACCAGGACGTCGCAGCGGTCCAGGGAGGCCGCGAAGGCGTCGACGGCGGCGCGGTCGGTGACGTCCAGGGCGTACGCCTCGGCGTGCGGGAGCTCGGCGGCCAGCTCCTCGATGCGGTCCTTGCGGCGCGCGGCGAGGATCACTCGGTAACCGGCCTCGGCGAGCTGCCGGGCGGTCGCGGCACCGATGCCACTGCTCGCTCCGGTGACGACGGCGGTACGGTCGGCGGCGGGCATAAGTGCTCCTCGGCGTACGGGCGTACGGATGTACGAGTGGGCGGTACCGCGGTCAGGATATGCGCAGTTGAACCGGTGGTCCTGGCCGTTTTACCGTCCCCGCGGCGCGTACATGATCAGGGCCATGCCGGCCAGGCAGACCAGGGCGCCGGTGATGTCCCAGCGGTCGGGGCGGTAGCCGTCCGCGACCATGCCCCAGACCAGCGAGCCGGCGACGAAGACGCCCCCGTACGCGGCGAGGATGCGGCCGAAGTCGGCGTCCGGCTGGAGCGTGGCGACGAAGCCGTACGCGCCCAGGGCCAGGACGCCCGCGCCCGCCCAGAGCCAGCCGCGGCTCTCCCGTACGCCCTGCCAGACCAGCCAGGCGCCGCCGATCTCCAGGAGCGCGGCGAGGACGAAGAGCACGGCGGACCGGAAGATCGACATACGGGCAGCGTATGCCGACCGTCCGGCCCGGCACGGGCCCGGTCGCTCACCCCCGGGCCGACGCCGCCGGCTCCCGCTCCGCAGGGCCCGTCCAGCGCAGCAGGGCCGCCGCCAGGGCGTCCGCGCGGGCCGCGCGGTCCATGGTGTCCGTGGCCCACGCGATGTAGCCGTCCGGGCGGACCAGCAGCGCGGTGCGCCGGTCGCCGCGCCAGGTGCCGTGCACGAGGCGGCTCGCGTCCCGGCCGCCCAGCTCCGGCGACTCGTACGCGGGGGTGATCAGGACGAAGCGGTTGCCGCGCAGCGCTTCGTAGAGGCGGCTGCCGTCCGCGAGGCGGATGTCGGGCGCGCGCCGGCCCGTCAGCGGGTGGTCGCCGCGGTGGCGTCCGTACGCGATGCCGATGCCCGTGATCATCGAGACGGCGCGGTGGGTCACCGGCGGTACCCGCTTGATGAGCTGCGTGGCCAGCATCCGCGCCGCGTGCTGCGCGCGGGTCTGCAGCAGCGCGAACCGGATGAGCGCGCCGCTGGAGCGCAGCACCATGCGGCCCACCGGGTGGCGTTCGGCGTGGTACGTGTCCAGCAGTGCGTCGCCGGCCCGGCCGCGCAGTACGGCGATGAGCTTCCAGCTGAGGTTGGCGGCGTCCTGCAGGCCGGTGTTCATGCCCTGGCCGCCGGCCGGGGAGTGCACGTGGGCCGCGTCGCCCGCGAGGAAGGCCCGGCCGACGCGGTACTCCGGCACCTGCCGCTCGTCGCTGTGGAAGCGGGACATCCAGCGGGCCTCCTGGATGCCGTAGTCGGTGCCGTGGGCGAGCCGGGTGAGCTCGCGGACCTCCGCCAGGCCGACCGGCGCCTTGTCGTCGGCCTGCCGGTGGCGGTGCCAGGCGATCACCCGGTACCAGCCGTCGCCGAAGCCCGCGATGAGGGCGAAGGCGTCGCCGGTGGCCTTGGCGACGAGCGGCGCGGACAGCTCTTCGGTGAGGCGTACGTCGGCGAGTACGACGGACCGGATGACGGCCTTGCCGGGGAACGGCAGGCCGAGCGCCCGGCGGACGCCGCTGTGCACGCCGTCGGTACCGACCAGGTAGGACGCGCGGTGGCCGGCCGTGCCGCCGCCTTCGGTGCGGACCGTGGCCGTGATGCCGTCGGCGTCCTGGTCGATGCCGGTGAGCTCGTGGCCGTACGCGAAGGTCACGCCGGCCTTGCGGGCCCGCTCCTCCAGCACCCGCTCGACCTCGAACTGCGGGGTGACCAGGATGAATGGGAAGCGGGTGGGCAGCCCGGTCGGATCGATCGCGACATCGCCGAACAGCTGGAGCGAGGTCACCGGGTGGCCGGTGTCGATCACTCCCTCGGCGAGGTCACGGGCGTCGAACTGTTCGAGGGTGCGGGCGTGCACGACCAGGGAGCGGGTGAGATTGCTGATCCCGGGGGCGCGGCGCTCCAGCAGGGTGACGTCGAGGCCGGCCTCGGCGAGGTCGCCGGCGAGCAGCAGGCCGGTGGGCCCGGCGCCGACGACCAGGACGTCGGAGGTGGGGTGCGGGGCTGTCGTACGGGTGGTGGTGCCGGTTTCGCGGTTCATGGCCGCCTCCTGAGCCAACGCGTGTTGGTCAACGCTTGTTGGCAACGTACGGCGCCCGCTCTGGCGTGTCAACAGGTGTTGGCCTACGCTTGTTGGCATGCCCGACAGACCCTCTTCCGGTACCGAGTCCCCGGCCCGTCCCCGCCGCTCCGACGCGACCCGCGCCGCGATCCTCGACGCCGCGCGCGACCGCTTCGCCGCCGAGGGGTACGAGCGCGCCACCATCCGGGCCATCGCCCGGGACGCGGGCATCGACCCGTCCATGGTCATGCGCTACTACGGCAACAAGGAGGGCCTGTTCGTCGCCGCCACCGACATCGACCTGCGGATGCCGGACCTGACCGCGGTGGACCGCGACGGGCTGGGCGAGCGGCTGGTGCGCCACTTCCTGGACGTCTGGGAGCACGACGAGCGGCTGACCGGGATGGTGCGGGTCGCCGTGACCGTGGAGGCGGGCGCCGAGCGGCTGCGGTCGGTCTTCCGCGACCAGCTGGCGCCGGTGATCGCGGCGGTCTGCCCGGTGCCGGACGAGGCGGCGGTGCGGGCCGCGCTGGTCGGCTCGCAGATCATCGGGATGGCGATGGCCCGTTACGTCGTCCGGATCCCGCCCGCTACGGGGCTCAGCCACGACGAGGTCGTGGCCTGGCTGGCGCCGACGGTGCAGCGGTATCTGACGGCGGAACGCCCCTGAGGGGCCCGCTCAGAGCGGTGTCGCCGCCTGGAGGACGAGGAAGAGCGCGACGGCGGCGTTGACGGAGGAGAGGGCCGAGGCGAGGGTGCCCGCCGCCGCGACGAGGGTGGCGATGCCGGCCGGGGTGAGCGCCGGCGGCCAGCCGCGGACCGGCGGCCCGGACCGCAGCAGCGCCGCCACCCGGCGCGGTACGGGACCCGGAGCGGCAAACGACGCCAGCCCAGCCAGCCCCGCCATCGGCGCGTGCCGGGTGATGAGCGCCGCCTTGCCCACCGCGCGCGCCGTCACCCGGCGGTCGCCGACCGCCTGCGCCGCCTCCTCGTCCGCCCAGCGCTCGGTGCAGAACTCCGTGGCCGTGCGCAGCGGCAGCAGGAAGGGGTTGGCGCGGGCCGCGAGCTGCACGGCCAGCAGGTAACGGTGATGACGGCCCGTCAGGTGCGCGCGTTCGTGCGCGAACAGGGCCCGCCGCTCGCGCGAGTCCAGCCGGTCCAGCATCGCGGTGGACACCACGATCCGGCCCGGTCCGGGCCGCCGGGCCGGCAGCGCGTACGCGTACGGTGCGCCGTCCGGCAGGACCGCGACCCGCGAGCCCGGCAGCCCGGCCAGCGCGCGGGTCGCCCTGCTGCGTACGCGCAGATGGCGCCAGAGCGTACGGACGCCCGCGACGGCCACCGCGGCCAGCGCGGGGATCGCCGCCCTGCCCACGACCTCGTCGTACGGGACCGCCGCGCGGACCTCCGGGTCGGACCAGCCGTCCGGCAGCGGGTTGCCGGGGAGCTGGGCGGTGCCGACGACCATGATCAGGGCGAGGCAGAGGGTGCTGCACACGGCCAGTACGGCCGCCACGCCGGCCAGCAGGCGGGTGGCGCTGCGCGGGTGCAGATGCTGCTCGGCCAGGCGCGCCACCGGCCACGCGGTCAGCGGGAGCACCAGGGGCAGGAAGACGAACACGCCCACGGGTCAGTCCTCCGCGTCCTCGCCCGCCTCGTGGAGCAGGCCGCGCAGCAGGCGCTCGTCGTCGGGGGAGAGGGTCGTGACAAAGCTGGCCAGCACCGCTTCCCGGTCGGCCTCCGCGTCCAGTACCCGGCGCATGCGCAGCGCGGCGAGCCCCGCCTCGTCGGACGCGGCCTGCCACACGAAGGCGCGGCCCAGGCGCTCGCGGGTGACGGCCCCCTTGGCCAGCAGCCGGGAGAGGATGGTCATGACGGTGGTGTAGGCGAGATCGCCGTCGAGACGTTTCTGCACCCAGGCCGCGGTTGCCGGGCCCGGGGAGAGCCGCAGCACCGACAGGACCTGCGCCTCCAGTTCGCCCTGGCCGCGCCGGCGCGCTCCGCGGTCCACTCCGCCGTCTCCCTCCGCTGCCCCGTCCGTACGTGTGGTGGTCGTACGGTCCGTGGAGCGGCCATCGTACTGAGGTGAGCCCGGGGCGTACGCCTGGTCTTCACTCCTTGTTTCTACAGTGCTGTAGTTTCAAGTCGGCCGCGTCGACGGCCGGTACGCTCAAGGGGCCCTCCGTGCGGAGGGGGAAGAGAGGACCGGGGATGTTCGGGATCAGTGAGATCGCGCTGCTCCTCATCGTTGTCATCGTGGTGCTCGCGGCCAAGCGGCTGCCCGATCTCGTACGGTCGGCAGGCAAGGCGACCCGCATCCTGAAGGCCGAGACCAGGGCGATGAAGGACGGGGTCCACCCGGACGACGACGGTCCGCCGCCGCGCGTCATCAAGGCGCAGCCGGGCGACGTGATCAATTCCCGTACGCAGGGCGAGCCGGGGCCCCGCGGCTGACCGCCGCGGCCGCACCCGGCCTCCCCGTCACAGGTCGAACTCGGCCGGCGGGATGTCCAGCGCGAAGCAGACGTCGCGCACGACGGCCTGCTCGGTCTTGTCGAAGTCGCCGTCCGCGCCGCCGATGACGATGCCGATCTGGATGACGGCGCGCGCCTCGGCCGGCTTCTTCTTCACCTTGCCGATCTCCTGGAGCACGCTCACCCTGCCGAACTCGAAGTCGGCGATGAGCTTGTCGAGGTAACCGTCGAAGCGGCGCTGCAGATCGTCGGCCGGGAAGTTCTGCAGCACGTCGTTCGACATGATCAGCTGGGCGACGCGGCGGCGTTCGGAGGTGTCGACGCTGCCGTCCGCCGCGGCCACCAGTGCGCATATCGCCATGCTCGCGTCCCGGAAGGCGCCGCTCTTCAGATCGTTCTTCTTCGCCGTCAGCTGCGTCTGCATCGTCTGGGCGGAGTCCTTGATCCGGTCCCACAGGGCCATGTGCTGCTCCTCGTCGTCTTCGTCGTTCCGCGTCCGGCGTGCGGCGGTGCGCCGCCGAGCTGAAATCTACACGGGTGTAGAAGTTGACGGGGTGCGCGGGTGCGCCCGAGGCCGAGCAGCGGGATCAGCCGAGGTCGAGCCGGCCCCCGACCACGTCCTGGGCCACGTCGGTCAGCAGCCGGCGGTGCGCGCGGGCGTGGCCGCGCAGCAGGGCGAAGGCGCCGTCCATGGTGAGCGCGTGGCGGGTGGCGAGCACGCCCTTGGCCTGCTCGATGATCACCCGGCTGTTCAGCGCGTACTCCAGCTGGGAGCTCAGCGTCCGGCTCGCCTGCAGTTCGTGGTCGCGCACCAGGATCTGCGCGGTGAAGTCCGCGAGGGACTGGGCGAGCGCCGCCTTCTCCTCGGACAACGGGGCGTCCGCCGCGGAGCTCAGCAGGACCAGCGCGCCCACGGACCGCTCGCCGGTCCGCAGCGGGAAGGCGGCGGCGCGGGTGTACCCCAGCTCCAGCACCCGCGGCGTGTACCGCGGCCAGCGCTCCCTGGCCGCCCGGCCGTCGAACGCGATGCCGGAGAGCGGCCGGCCGCTGAGGCGGCTCTCCGTACCCGGGCCCTCGCGCCACTTCAGCGCGTCCTGCTTCAGCAGCTGTACGCCGTCCTCGGAGCCGGCCACCTGCGGCTCCGCCCGGTCGTCCACGGCCCCCACCGCCCCGGCGGCGCGCACGCCGAGCAGCCCGGGACTGCAACGCGCCAGCCTGGCCAGCAACTCGGGGATCTCCAAGGGCGTGCCCGCGGTTCCTCCGGACAGTTCCACGAACACGTCGGCGATCTGCTGTGCCGGTGTCGTCATGACGCCCCCTTCAGGCGAGTCGCAGCGCTCCGCGAACCTTGCGTCATCTTTGCCTGTCAGGCAAGACGCAGCCTTCCGTGCACGATCCGTCGCGCCATTTCGTTGACGGGTACCCCGTCGGCGTACGCCTTTGCCTTGACCAGTGCGAGCGCGTCCTCGACAGGACGGTGGGCCTGTACGGACACCATGCCTGCCGCCTGGTGCACCATGTCGCGGTGGTCCGTGCCGCCGTAGAGCTCCGGATCGGCGTCCGGGCCGAGCAGTACGGTGCGCACCAGCGCGTCGGTGATCTCGGTGAAGACGTCGGACCTGGCGATACCGGGCCGGGGGTCGAAGACGGCCAGTGAACCCAGGCAGCCGTCGGGAGTCTCCAAGGGTACGGCGACCACCTCGCCGAAGCCCAGTGCCGTCACCGCCGGGCCGTAACCGGGCCAGCGCTGCTCGATGGCGGGCCCGGCGACGGTGACCCGGCAGCGGCCGGCGGCGGCGTCCCGGCACGGGCCCTCGCCGAGCACGTACTCCAAGTCCTGTGCCGCGCGCGAGGAATCGTCGGACGCGGCGACCGCGAGCTGGCTGTGGTCGGAGCCGAGCAGGGCGAGGGCGGCGCTGTCCGTGCCGCAGGCGTCCGCGACCACGCTCATGAAGGGGGGCGGCGGGCCCGCGGGCGAGGACCAGCTCTCCAGCCGGCGGGCGTACGCCTCCTGGAGCTGGGCCGAGGAACGATGGCTGGCGGCCGCCTTGCGGTGGGTGGCCGCGAGGCGGAGATGGAGCGGATGACCCGTCTGCTCCGCGAAGCGTTCCTGCTGGGCGGCCAGCGCTTCGGCGCGGTCCGCGCGTCGGTGCGCCTCGGCCGCACGATGCCGTGCGGCCGCCACCTTTCCGGACGGACCCCGGGTTTCCATATGGGCAGCCTACGCGGGCTTTCCGCCATCGGCCCGGGCGTCGGGTACTTCTTCCATCAACAGGACGACGCCGCCGTTGTACCCGTTGAACGGCGAGCACACGACCGAGCAGTTGATGGCCCGGCCGATGCGGTTCACGGCCGGAATGCCGACGGGTCCCGTGTGCAGACCGTCGTCCAGGCACTGCTGCACCATGTCCCGCAGCAGGTCGGCGGGCAGCCCGAAGTCCAGGGAGAAGAACGGTTCTTCGACGACCTCGTCGGAGCGCAGCCCCCACAGCTCGGCTGCGCCGCGGTTCCAGCTCTTGACCCGGGTCTCCCGGTCCAGGACCACCACACCGGCCGCGACGCTGGTCAGGACCGCTTCGAGGAACGCGCGGGCCTCGTCCAGCTCCTCGGTGCGGATGCGCATCTCCTCATTCATGGTCTCCAGTTCCTCGTTGCCCGACTGGAGTTCTTCGTTCGTCGTCTCCAGCTCCTCGTTCGTGGACTGGAGTTCCTCGTTCGTGGTTTCCAGCTCCTCGATGCTGGACTGGAGTTCTTCGTTCGTCGTCTCCAGCTCCTCGTTGGTCGACTGCAGCTCTTCGTACGCGGTCTCCAGGTCCTCCCGGACCCGCTTGATCTCCGACCGCAGCTGCGTGACCACGGTGACGTCGGTGAACGTGATGCTCGTGGCGGCCGGCATCCCGTTCGCGGACATCAGCGGCTGGATGAGGATGTCGAAGTACTGCAGCTCCTCGCCGACCCGCCGCTCGGCGCCGTTGACCCGCAGGGTCCGCCGCTCGTGCAGGGCCTGCTCGATCAGGGAGCGCAGCTCGACCGGGCGGTAGGAGATCTCCAGGTCCTGGAACGGGCGGCCGATGTCGCCCGAAGTGAGGGAGAACTGGGCGCGCGCGGGGTTGTTGATCAACACGACGGCCCCGTCGATGTCGACGGCGACCGCGGGGGAGGGCGCGGCGTCCAGGATCAGGTCGCGCAGCTGGCGGTTGCGGGCGAGGGAGTGGACTTCCTGGTGGCCGCTCGCGCGGATCTTCACGGGGGTGGCGTGGTACGGCGGGCCCGACTCGCCCGGACGGCGCCGGAAGACCCGCTGGCGCATGCTCATGACGTCGAACCGGTCGGCGTCGTTCAGCAGCATCTCCGCCTTCCCCAGGAAGAGGAAGCCGCCCGGACGCAGCGCGAAGTGGAAGCGGTCGACGATCTGGGTCTGCGCCTCGACGTTGAAGTACATCAGCGTGTTACGGCAGACCAGCAGGTCCAGGCGGGAGATCGGGGCGTCGCGGGTGATGTCGTGCCGGCCGAAGATCACCCGGCGGCGCAGGTCGGCGCGGAAGCTGAACTGCGCGCCGTTCTGGTCGAAGTACTTCTCCCGCAGCTCCGCCGGCAGCCCGTCCAGCGCCTTCGCCGTATAGAGACCGGTGCGCGCGTCGCGCAGCGCCTCCTCGTCGACGTCCGTGGCATAGATCTTGACGCGGTGCGTGCACTCGTCGATGCCGAGCGCCTCGGCGAACATGATCGCGAGGGAGTACGCCTCCTCGCCGCTGGAGCAGCCCGCGCTCCACACCCGGATCTCTTCCTCGGGCTCCCCCTGCGCGAGCAGTTCGGGCAGCACCTCGCGCTGGAGGAAGGCCCAGGAGTCGGTGTCGCGGAAGTAGGAGGTGACGTTGATCAGGATGGTGTTGAAGAGCGCGCCGAATTCGTCCGCGCTGGCCTCCAGCAGGTCCCGGTAGTCGGCGTAGGACTCGACGTTCACGTCTGTCATCCGCTTGCGGATGCGGCGGCCCAGGGAGGATCTCTTGTAGCCGGTGAAATCGAATCCCCGGGTGTCTCTGAGGAAGCCGAGCAGCGCCTCCAGCTCCTCGTCCGCCTCGGCTTCCCGCGCGTCACCCATCATTGCCTCTTGGTCTCGACCAGGCCACGGATCACCGCGGCGATTTCTTCCAGGGGTAGCACGAAGTCCACGGCCCCCGTCTGCACGGCCGCCTCCGGCATGCCCCGGAATTCTGCCGTGCGGGGATCCTCTGCGATGACGGTGCCACCGCGCGACTTCACCGCGTCGACGCCCATCGCGCCGTCGTAGCCGGAGCCGGTCAGGACGCAGGCGATGGCGCGCGAGCCGTAGGCGCCCGCCACCGATTCGAAGAGGAGGTCGGCCGAGGGGCGTACGAAGTGCACGAGCTTGCTGCTGGTGAGCGTCAGGACGCCGTCGGGGCCGACGAGGAGGTGATGGTTGGGCGGGGCGATGTAGACGAAACCGGGCAGGGCCTGTTCGCCGTCTTCCGCCAGCTTGATCGTGAGCGGGCTGCGCCGGGCGAGGACGTCGGCGATGACGGTGCTGTGGCGGGGGTCGAGGTGCTGCACGATGAGCAGCGGGACGGGAAGCCCGGTCCCCAGCGTCTCCAGGAGCACACTCAGCCCGCGGATGCCGCCGGCCGAGGAGGCGACCGCCACGATGGCGAAGTCGTCCGGTGCGGGCTCGTCGTGGTCCGGTGCGGACGCGTGTGCCGTCACACCTGCGAGCCTAGTCCGCTCCGCCCGGTGGAGGGGAAGCCGGAAGGGCGGGAAGTACTGGTTCGGCTACGCCGTCCGGCGGGGCCGGGCCTCCGCCGCTCGTCAGGGCCACACCAGGCAGTACGCCTGATGTCCGGCCTCGTGCAGACGGTGGCTGAAGTCCTGCCACTCGTGCAGGAGGCGGTAGACGGCGAAGGCGTCGCGCGGGCCGCCGCGGTCGGGGACGGTGGACCAGATGAAGGCGGCGGCGCCCACCGACTCCTCGCCGACGCCGCGCAGCGGGTCGACGACCGTCATCGGGAGCTTGACCACGGCGTAATCGGGGTGCAGGACGACCAGTTCCAGCGGGGGGACCTTGGACAGCGGTATGCCTTCTATGCCGGTCAGCACCATCGCCGCCATGGTCTCCGGCTTGATCTTGGTGAACATCCCGCCCATGCCGAGCTCGTCACCGCCCAGCTCTTCGGGGCGCATCGAGATCGGTACCCGGGCCGCGGTGGCGCCGTCGGGAGCGCCGAAGTATTTGTACGTCACCCCCATGCGCCCGCCTCTGCTGCTGGTCCCGCTGTTGTTCTCCGGGCCGACCTGCCCGGTGCCGCTCTGCTCCGCACGGTCCTGCTCGCCGCTGTACTCCGCTCGGCGGTGGCGTCCGCGCCGGGCGCGCTCCGGGCCCCGGTCATCCGTCCCTTCGCCCAGTTCGCCACCGCGATGCATATCTCCACCCGACCACTCGCAGCCTCAGCCGCGCAACCCGATCATCGTCTCAGAGACCTCCCCCGTCACCGGCGTGTGAAACGCCCGGCCGCGCGCCCCCGTGCGCCTCTGAGACCATTGCTTGCGTGACTCACTCGTACGATGCCCCAGTTTCGCAGACGCTCTTCGACCGCGCGGCCGTCGTGACGCCCGGCGGCGTGAACTCTCCCGTGCGCGCGTTCCGCGCCGTGGGCGGTACGCCCCGGTTCATGGTGTCCGGTACCGGTCCGTACCTCACCGATGCCGACGGTCGTGAGTACGTCGACCTCGTGTGCTCGTGGGGACCGATGATCCTCGGCCACTCCCACCCGCAGGTCCTCGCGGCCGTGCAGGACGCCGTCGCGCGCGGTCTGTCCTTCGGCACGCCGGGCGCCGGCGAGGTCGAGCTCGCCGAGGAGATCGTGGACCGGATCGAGCCGGTCGAGCAGGTCCGGCTGGTCTCCTCCGGTACCGAGGCGACCATGTCGGCGATCCGGCTGGCCCGCGGCTTCACCGGCCGCCCCAAGGTGATCAAGTTCGCCGGCTGCTACCACGGTCACGTCGACGCGCTGCTGGCCGCGGCCGGTTCGGGCGTGGCGACCTTCGGGCTGCCCGACACGCCGGGCGTCACCGGCGCGCAGGCCGGTGACACGATCGTGCTCCCGTACAACGACATCGAGGCCGTGCGCGCCGCGTTCGCCGCGCACGAGGGCCAGATCGCCTGTGTGATCACCGAGGCGTCGCCCGGCAACATGGGCGTGGTCCCGCCGCTGCCCGGCTTCAACCAGGGCCTGAAGGACCTCTGCTCCGCCAACGGCGCGCTGTACATCTCCGACGAGGTCATGACCGGCTTCCGGGTGAGCAAGGCCGGCTGGTACGGCATCGACGGCGTGCGTCCCGACCTGATGACCTTCGGCAAGGTCATGGGCGGCGGCTTCCCGGCCGCGGCGTTCGGCGGCCGTGCCGACGTCATGGCCCACCTCGCCCCGGCCGGCCCGGTCTACCAGGCGGGCACCCTCTCCGGTAACCCGATCGCCACCGCCGCCGGTGTCACGCAGCTGAGGCTGCTGGACGACGCCGCGTACGAGCAGGTCGACGCGGTCTCCGCGGAGCTGCGCGGGCTGGTCTCCGAGGCGCTGACCAAGGAGGGCGTGGCGCACCGCGTGCAGGTCGCGGGCAACATGTTCTCGGTCTTCTTCTCCGACCAGGACGTCACCGACTACGAGAAGGCCAAGGCGCAGGAGTCCTTCCGCTTCACGCCCTTCTTCCACTCGATGCTCTCCCAGGGCGTCTACCTCCCGCCGTCCGCCTTCGAGTCCTGGTTCGTCTCCACCGCGCACGACACGCAGGCCGTCGAGCGGATCGCGGCCGCGCTGCCGGCCGCAGCCCGGGCCGCGGCCGAGGCCACCGCATGAGCGGCAGCACCGGCAACGGCGGCAACGGTGACGACATCACCGTCGTCCACCTGATGCGCCACGGTGAGGTGCACAACCCCGACGGCATCCTTTACGGGCGGCGCCCCGGGTACCACCTCTCCGAGCTCGGCCGGCAGATGGCCGACCGGGTCGCCGAGCACCTCGCCGACCGCGACATCACGCATGTCGTCGCCTCCCCGCTGGAGCGGGCGCAGGAGACGGCCACGCCGATCGGCAAGGTGCACGGGCTGGACGTCGCGACCGACGGGCGGCTCATCGAGGCCGGGAACATCTTCGAGGGCAAGACCTTCGGTGTCGGCGACGGCGCGCTCAAGCGGCCGGGGAACTGGAGGTACTTCACCAACCCGTTCCGGCCGTCCTGGGGCGAGCCGTACATCGAGCAGGTCGTCCGGATGATGGCGGCGATCGGCGCGGCCCGGGACGCGGCCCGCGGGCACGAGGCTGTCGCGGTCAGCCACCAGCTGCCGATCTGGATCGTGCGCAGCTTCGCCGAGCGGCGGCGGCTGTGGCACGACCCGCGCAAGCGGCAGTGCACCCTCGCCTCTCTGACGTCCTTCACCTTCCACGGCGACCGGATCGTGTCGGTCGGCTACAGCGAGCCCGCGCTCGACCTGGTCCCCGAGCATCTGCGGGCCGGGGCCCAGCCCCGGTTCGGCAAGGGCTCCGTGAAGGGCCAGCCGAAGGCGGCCGGCGCCTGATTCCCCTGCGGCGGTACGTACGGGCAGAGAGTTGCCCGTACGTACCGCCGTAGATATATGCACTCACGCCGGAACCCCGGCACCTGCCCTGCCCTCTTACCTCATGTCCGTATATGCGGGCTTTGGTACGGCAAGGGTGAACGGGAACGGTATGAGCGCGATCAGTCGGCGGAACCTGCTGGGCATCGGAGCGGGGGCGGCCGCCGCGATCGGACTCGCGGGCTGCGGCACCGCACGCCCCGGCGACGCCGCCGGGAAACCCACCGTCCAGGCCCGCCCGAAGCCGCTCGGCGACGGCTCCACCGCCGAGACCGGCCCGCAGCCCCACCAGCCCCCGAAGCCCGAGCCGCTGGCGCCGGGCCAGGCCCCGCCGCAGTTCGTCGTCTTCTCCTGGGACGGCGCGGGCGAGGTCGGCAACGGCCTCTTCCCCCGCTTCCGCCGCCTCGCCCGGGACCACGGCGCGTCGATGACGTTCTTCCTCTCCGGGCTGTACTGCCTGCCGGAGTCCAAGAAGTCGCTCTACCGCCCGCCGAACAACCCGGTCGGCGCCTCCGACATCGGCTACCTCACCGACGACCACATCAAGGAGACGTTGCGGAACATCCGCGCGGCCTGGCTCGAGGGGCACGAGATAGGCACCCACTTCAACGGCCACTTCTGCGCCGGCTCCGGCTCGGTCGCCCACTGGACCCCCGCGCAGTGGCGCTCCGAGATCGACCAGGCCACCGGCTTCGTCACGAAGTGGCGGACCCACACCGGCTTCACCGACGTCGAGCCGCTGCCCTTCGACTACAAGAAGGAACTCGTCGGCGGCCGCACCCCCTGCCTGCTCGGCCAGGACAATCTGCTGCCCACCGCCCGCGAGCTGGGCTGGCGCTACGACGCCAGCTCGCCCGGCGGCCGCCAGACCTGGCCCACGAAGAAGCACGGCATCTGGGACTTCCCGCTCCAGCAGATCCCGTTCCCGGGCCACTCCTATGAAGTGCTGTCCATGGATTACAACCTCTTGGCAAACCAGTCCCGCAATTCCACCCGGGCGCCGAGCACGAACTATCCGGGCTGGCGCCGGCAGGCCGCAGGCGCGTACATCAACGGCTTCCGGCGCGCCTACGAGACCAACCGCGCACCCTTCTTCATCGGCAACCACTTCGAGGAGTGGAACGGCGGGATCTACATGGACGCCGTCGAGGAAGCGATCAAGCACATCGCGGACGGGAAGCACCGGGACGTGCGGCTGGTGTCCTTCCGGCAGTTCACCGACTGGCTGGCCGTCCAGGACCCGAAGGTGCTGGCCAGGCTCCAGCGGCTGGACGTCGGCGAGCAGCCGAAGGGTGGCTGGCGCCGGTACCTCGCGGCGGACTGAACCGCGCGACGAGGGGGGTGCGGAAGATCCGTAATGGGCCCATGCGAAACTTTTCACATGAGTGCCTGCCGCGTCCCCCGCCGCCGCGTCACCCGTCGCCGTATGCTCCTGCCGGCCGCCGGCGCCGCGGTCGCCGCCGTGCTGCTGAGCGCCTGCGGGTCAGGCGGTACGTCAGGGGGCTCGGAGCAGACGAAGTTCGTGCAGGGCAAGGACGGCGTGGACACCGTGAAGCCGGCCGACCGGCAGCCGGTGCCCGACATCTCGGGCGAATCCACCAAGGGCGAGCACCTCGACATCGCCGACTACAAGGGCAAGGTCGTCGTCCTCAACATCTGGGGCTCCTGGTGCGCGCCCTGCATCGCCGAGGCCCCGAACTTCGCCAAGGTCGCGAACGAGACCAAGGACGAGGGCGTGCAGTTCCTCGGGATCAACACCCGGGACTCCAAGAAGACCCAGGCGGTCAGCTTCGAGGAGCAGCACAAGGTCCCGTACCCGAGCCTGTACGACCCGATGGGCAAGCAGATGCTGCGCTTCCCCAAGGGCAGCCTGAACCCGCAGGCGATCCCCACCACCATCGCGATCGACCGCAAGGGCCGGATCGCGGCGCGCGCGCTCACCCCGCTCAGCGAGAAAGAGCTGCGCAAGATGATCGACCCGCTGATCGCGGAGAAGTGATCCCGTGATCGCGCTCGCCGCCGCAAGTACAGCGCCGAACCAGACCGTGCTCACCGGCGCCCTGCTGGTCGCCCTGCCGATCGCCCTCCTCGGCGGCCTGGTGTCCTTCTTCTCCCCGTGCGTACTGCCGCTCGTACCGGGCTACATGTCGTACGTGACCGGCGTCACCGGCACCGACCTGGGCGAGGCCAAGCGCGGCCGGATGCTCGGCGGCGCCGCCCTCTTCGTCCTCGGCTTCACGGTCGTCTTCGTCTCCGGCGGCGCCCTCTTCGGGTACTTCGGGCAGACGCTCCAGGACTACAAGGACGTCATCTCCCGGGTGCTCGGCGCCCTGACCATCCTGCTCGGCCTCACCTTCATGGGCGTGCTGGGCCGCTTCGGGCAGCGCGAGTTCCGGATGCTGCACAAGCGGCCCGCGATGGGGCTGGTGGGCGCGCCCGTGCTGGGCGTGCTCTTCGGCGTCGGCTGGACGCCGTGCCTGGGCCCCACCCTGACCGCCGTGAACGCCCTGTCGTTCAACGAGGCGAGCGCGGGCCGCGGCGCGCTGCTGACCATCGCGTACTGCATCGGCCTCGGCCTGCCCTTCATCCTGGTCGCGCTGGCCTTCCGCAAGGCGCTCGGCGCGTTCGGCTGGGTCAAGCGCCACTATGTCTGGGTGATGCGGACCGGTGGCGGGCTGCTCGTGGTGATCGGCGTCCTGCTCGTCACAGGAATCTGGGACAGCATGATGTCCGAGCTGCAGAGCTGGACGACCGGCTTCACCGTTGGGATCTGAATTGATGGCCGCCAAGACCGACACCCACAGCGACACGCAGAACGAGACCCCGCAGGACGCCGACCTCGGCGCCGCGGGCTCCCAGCTGTCCACCGCGCCGAAGGAAGAGGTCTCCTTCCCCTCCCTCGGGCCGATCGGCTGGGCCCGCTGGTTCTGGCGCCAGCTGACCTCGATGCGGGTGGCGCTGATCCTGCTCTTCCTGCTCTCGCTCGGCGCCGTCCCCGGCTCGCTCATCCCGCAGACCAGCATCGACCCGGTCAAGGTCGACCAGTTCAAGGAACAGCACGACATCCTCGGGCCGGTCTACGACAAGCTCGGGATGTTCCACGTCTACAGCTCGGTGTGGTTCTCCGCGATCTACCTGCTGCTGTTCATCTCGCTGATCGGCTGCATCGTCCCGCGGACCTGGCAGTTCGTCGGCCAGCTGCGCGGCCGCCCGCCGGGCGCCCCGCGCCGGCTGACCCGGCTGCCCGCGTACGCCACCTGGCGCACCACCGCCGAGCCCGAGCAGGTCCTGGAGGCCGCCCAGCGGACCCTCAAGAAGCGCCGCTTCCGTACCCATATCGTGGGCACCTCGGTCGCCTCCGAGAAGGGGTACCTCCGCGAGGCCGGCAACCTGATCTTCCACATCGCGCTGATCGTGATGCTGGTCGCCTTCGCCGTCGGCAACCTGTGGAAGTCCGAGGGCGGCAAGCTGATCGCCGAGGGCGACGGCTTCTCCAACAGCCTGACGCAGTTCGACGACTTCAAGTCCGGGCCGTTCTTCGACACCGACGACCTGGCGCCGTTCGGCTTCCAGCTCGACAAGTTCGTCGCCACGTACGAGCGCGGCGGGCCGCAGAACGGCACCCCGCGGATCTTCCGCGCCGACGTCACCTACTTCAGCGGTGCCGACGGCAAGGAGCACAAGACCTCGATCAAGGTCAACGAGCCGCTGGACATCGGCGGTGACCGGGTCTACCTGCTCTCGCACGGCTACGCGCCCGACGTCACCGTCAAGGACGGCACCGGCAAGGTCGTCTACGAGGGCGCGGTCCCGTTCCTCCCGCAGGACCCCAAGAACTTCACCTCCAGCGGCGTGGTGAAGGTGCCCGGCGCCAAGACCAAGGACGGCAAGAAGAACCAGCTGGGCTTCCAGGGCTTCTTCGTCCCGACCTTCGGCGGCAAGGGCTCCGGCTCGATGTTCTCCGTCTTCCCGGCGCTGGACAATCCCCGGCTGACCCTCACCGCGTACCACGGTGACCTGGGCGTGGACTCCGGCCTGCCGCAGAACGTCTACCAGCTCGAGACCAAGAACCTGAAGCAGTACAAGGTCGACGGCCGGGCGGTCGCCCAGATGATGTCGCCGGGCCAGGCCATGAAGCTGCCGAACGGTGACGGCAGCATCAAGTTCAACGGCGTCAAGCAGTGGGCCAGCTTCAAGATCTCCCACCAGCCCGGCAACGGGCTCGCGCTGGGCGGCGCGGTCGCCGCCCTGCTCGGTCTCGCCGGCTCGCTGTTCATCCAGCGCCGGCGGGTGTGGGTCCGCGCCGAGCCGGGCCCCGACGGTGTCACCGTCGTGGAGATCGCCGGGCTCGGCCGCAGCGAGTCCGCGAAGCTCCCCGAGGAGCTGGCGGACCTCGCGTACACCCTCCAGCCGGACGCCCCGCAGGCGCCCGAGCCGGAACCCGAAACCGAAGCTTCCGACCCCGAAGACTCCGCGGAGCCGACCGACTCCGCCGGTAACGCTGATCCCTCCGAAGGAGCGCGCGCGTGAACCTCGCGGCCGCGGCCAACGAGAACCTGGCCAGTACCAGCAACACGCTGATCTATTCGGCGATGGCGATCTACACCCTGGCGTTCCTTGCGCACATGGCGGAGTGGGTGTTCGGCAGTCGGAGCAAGGTGGGCCGTACGGCCGCCGCGCTCACCGCGGACAAGGCGGCGGCGCCCGCCGTGACGGTGCAGTCCAAGGCCAAGGCCGGCGGCACCGCCGTACTGGACCGCCCGAAGGTCGTGACCCGCTCGGCGGCCGGCAGCCGGGACGTGCCCGACGGCATCGGCGCGCACGGCGGCACCGAGAAGGGCGACCTGTACGGCCGGATCGCCATCTCGCTGACCACCCTGGCCTGGCTGATCCACGTGGGCGGCGTGGTCTCCCGCGCTCTGTCGGTGGAGCGTGCCCCCTGGGGCAACATGTACGAGTTCTCCACCACCTTCGCCGCGGTCGCGGTGGCCGTGTACCTGATCCTGCTGGTCGCCAAGAAGAACGTGCGCTGGCTCGGGCTGCCGCTGGTCACCACCGTCCTGCTGGACCTCGGCCTCGCCGTCTCGGTCCTCTACACCGCCAGCGACCAGCTGGTCCCGGCGCTGCACTCGTATTGGCTGTGGATCCACGTCAGCTGCGCGATCATCTCCGGCGCGGTGCTCTACATGGGCGCGGTCTCCACCCTGCTGTACCTCTTCCGCGACCGCTACGAGGCCAAGCTCGCCGACCCGAGCGGCAAGCAGCCGGGCGCCTTCGCCAAGTCGGTACTGGAGCGGCTGCCCGCCGCCGCCTCGCTGGACAAGTTCGCGTACCGCATCAACGCGACCGTCTTCCCGCTGTGGACCTTCACGATCATCGCGGGCGCGATCTGGGCCGAGGCCGCCTGGGGCCGCTACTGGGGCTGGGACCCCAAGGAGGTCTGGTCCTTCATCACCTGGGTCGCCTACGCCTGCTACCTGCACGCCCGCGCGACCGCCGGCTGGAAGGGCCGCAAGGCCGCCTACCTGGCCCTGATCGCCTTCGCCTGCTACCTCTTCAACTACTACGGCGTGAACATCTTCGTCACGGGTCTGCACTCCTACGCGGGGGTCTGACCGCAGGCTTCGGGCGCCGTACGGCCGTGACTGTCCAGCGGACGGTCACGGCCGTTCCGCTTGCGCCACCTACCGGGCCGCGGGACGAAGGCCGGGCGTCCGGGCCGGGGCGGGGTACGGGCGTCCGGCGGGGAGGAGCCGTTCCGCGACGGTGACGGTGGTGCCGGTGTACG
>NZ_NHSG01000378.1:0-13200 GCF_020024005.1 Streptomyces purpurogeneiscleroticus | reverse complement strand
TCGCCAAGACCCTCGCGGAGCTGGCGTACGAGGAGGTCATCGCCCCCGAGCCGGACGGCACCGCCCCCTGCGGCACCCCGCGCTACCGCCTTCCCCTCACCCCCGAGGTCACCTACCGCTTCCACGCCCGCCGCGGCGCATACGGGCACTGGCGCGTCGACCCGGACTCCGTCACGCCCACCGGCGACCCCCTGCACTTCCTCTTCCACGCCCACGACACCGTCCTGGGCCTGAGCGGCGACACCACCGGCCACCTCATCCGCGAGCTGACCGCCACGCTCGCCGCCGACACCCGGCTGGACGCCACTGCCCTCACCGCCGCCGAGCTCGCCGACCTGGACTACGCGGCCCTCGAAGGCCACCAGACCGGTCACCCCTGGCTGATCGCCAACAAAGGTCGGCTCGGCTTCTCCGCCGCCGACGCCGAGCGCTGGGCCCCCGAAGCCCGCACCCTCTGCCGGCTGCCCTGGATCGCCGCTCACCGCGACCTCGCCCGCTACCGCGGCACCGGCCCGCTGGCCACCCCCGACCGCCTGTACTCCGAAGAACTCACCCCCGATCTCCGCGACACCTTCGCCCGCACCCTCACCGACCAGGGCCTCGACCCCGCCGACTACCTCTATCTCCCCGTCCACCCCTGGCAGTGGGACGAGACCATCGCCCCGCTCTACGCCCCGCAGATCGCCGCCGAATTCATCGTCCCACTCACCACTGACAACGACCTCCGGCTGCCGCAGCAGTCGATCCGGACCTTCCTCAACACCAGCCGCCCGCACGCCCGCACGGTCAAGCTCCCGCTGTCCGTGCTGAACACGCTCGTCTGGCGCGGCCTGCCCACCGAGCGCACCCTCGCGGCCCCCGCCGTCACCGCCTGGGTCCAGGGCCTGCGCGACGCCGACCCGTACCTGCGCGACGAGACCCGCGTGATCCTCCTCGGCGAGACCGCGTCCGTCACCGTCGAACACCCCCTGTACGACCGCATCCCCGGTGTCCCGTACCAGTACAAGGAGCTGCTCGGCTGCATCTGGCGCGAGCCGGTCGCCCCGCTGCTCGACCCCGGAGAGCGCGCCCGCACCCTCGCCTCGCTCCTGCAGACCGACCCGCACGGCCGCGCGCTCACCGCCGAGCTGGTCCACCGCTCCGGGCTCGCGCCGCACACCTGGCTGCGCCACCTCTTCGCCGCCCTGCTGCCGCCGCTGCTGCACTTCCTCTACCAGTACGGCACCGTCTTCTCCCCGCACGGCGAGAACGCCATCGTGTGCTTCGACGCGCACGACGTCCCCACCCGCCTCGCGGTCAAGGACTTCGTGGACGACGTGAACACGACCGACGGCCCGCTGCCCGAACTGGCCGCCATGCCCGAGGACGTGCGCGAGGTCCTGCTCACCGAACCGCCCGCGTTCCTGACCCAGTTCATCCATTCCGGGCTGTTCGTCGGCGTGTTCCGCTACCTGGCGCCGCTGTGCGAGGAGCAACTGGGCGTCCCCGAGGGCGACTTCTGGTCACTCGTGCGGACCGAGATCCTGCGCTACCAGGAGCGCTTCCCGCACCTCAAGGAGCGCTACGCGATGTTCGACCTGCTCACCCCGGAGATCGAGCGGCTCTGCCTCAACCGCAACCGTCTCCACATGGACGGCTACCGTGACCGCCCGGAGCGCCCGCACGCCGCCGTACACGGCATGATCCGCAACCCGCTGCACGCCCCCTGACGCGCCCGTACGACCGGCCACGGACCGGCCGGGACGCGGCGGAGTGTCAGCGGGCCCGCGTAGGGTGGCAACGCTATGACGAAGCCCTCCCTCCCCGAACTGCTCCATGCTGCCGTGGCCGCCGTCGGCGGCACCGAGCGCCCCGGCCAGGTCGCCATGGCCGAAGCCGTGGCCGAGGCCATCGACGACGGCACCCACCTGCTCGCCCAGGCCGGCACCGGCACCGGAAAGTCGATCGGCTATCTGGTCCCCGCCCTGGCCCACGGCGAGCGCGTGGTCGTCGCCACCGCGACCCTCGCGCTGCAGCGGCAGCTGGTCGAGCGTGACCTGCCGCGTACGGTCGACGCGCTGCACCCGCTGCTGCGCCGCAAGCCGCAGTTCGCCACGCTCAAGGGCCGGTCGAACTATCTCTGCCTGCACCGCCTCCACGAGGGCGTGCCGCAGGAAGAGGAGGAGGGCCTGTTCGACCCCTTCGAGCAGGCCACGGCGACGAGCAAGCTCGGCAAGGACCTGCTGCGGCTGCGGGACTGGGCGGACGAGACGGAGACGGGCGACCGGGACGCGCTGACGCCGGGTGTATCGGACCGGGCATGGGGCCAGGTCTCGGTGTCCTCCCGGGAGTGTCTGGGCGCATCGAAGTGCGCGTACGGCGCGGAGTGCTTCGCGGAAGCCGCCCGGGAGCGGGCCAAGCTCGCCGACGTGGTCGTCACGAACCACGCGCTGCTCGCGATCGACGCCATCGAGGGCGCGCCGGTCCTGCCGCAGCACGAAGTGCTGATCATCGACGAGGCGCACGAGCTGGTCTCCCGGGTCACCGGCGTGGCCACGGGCGAGCTCACTCCGGGACAGGTGAACCGCGCGGTGCGGCGGGCCGCCAAGCTGGTCAACGAGAAGGCCGCCGATCAGCTGCAGACCGCCTCCGAGACCTTCGAGCGGCTGATGGAGCTGGCGCTGCCGGGCCGCCTGGAGGAGATCCCGGAGGACCTCGGGTACTGCCTGATGGCGCTGCGCGACGCCGCCCGTACGGTGATCTCCGCGCTCGGTTCGACCCGCGACAAGTCCGTCCAGGACGAGGACGCCGTGCGCAAGCAGGCGCTGGCCTCCGTGGAGAACGTGCACGCGGTGGCCGAGCGGATCGCGAACGGCTCCGAGTACGACGTGGTCTGGTACGAGCGGCACGACCGCTTCGGCGCCTCGTTGCGCGTCGCCCCGCTGTCGGTGTCCGGGCTGCTGCGCGAGAAGCTCTTCGAGGACCGCTCGGTCGTGCTGACCTCGGCGACCCTCAAGCTCGGCGGCGACTTCAACGGCGTGGCGGCCTCGCTGGGGCTGGCCCCCGAGGGCACGCAGGGCGAGGACGCGCCCCCGTGGAAGGGGCTGGACGTCGGCTCGCCGTTCGATTACTCGAAGCAGGGCATTCTGTATGTCGCCAAGCATCTGAACCAGCCGGGGCGCGAGGGCACCCGTACGGACATGCTGGACGAGCTGGCGGAGCTGGTGGAGGCGGCCGGCGGGCGCACGCTGGGGCTGTTCTCCTCGATGCGGGCCGCGCAGGCGGCCGCCGAGGAGCTGCGCGGCCGGCTGGACGTGCCGATCCTGCTGCAGGGCGAGGAGACGCTCGGCGAGCTGATCCGTACCTTCGCGGCGGATCCGCGGACGTGCCTGTTCGGGACGTTGTCGCTGTGGCAGGGCGTGGACGTGCCGGGGGCGAGCTGCCAGCTGGTGGTCATGGACCGGGTGCCGTTCCCGCGCCCCGACGACCCGCTGATGAGCGCCCGCCAGAAGGCCGTGGAGGAGGCCGGCGGCAATGGCTTCATGGCGGTCGCGGCGACGCACGCGGCGCTGCTGATGGCCCAGGGCGCGGGCCGCCTGATCCGCGCCTCCGGGGACCGCGGCGTGGTCGCCTGCCTGGACCCGCGGGTCGAGCGGGCGCGGTACGGCTCGTTCCTGCGCGCCTCGATGCCCGGCTTCTGGTACACCACCGACCGCAACCAGGTCCGCCGCTCCCTGGCGGCGATCGACGCGGCCGCTCAGGCGGCCGAGAAGGCCGCTGAGGAGCCGGAGACGGCGGACGCGCAGTAGTACCGCCAAGGCTTCCGTGGGGGGCCGCCACGGACCCGCACACGTGCGCGGGCCTCGTATACCGATCGGCATACGAGGCCCGTAGCGTCATGACCGCGGTCGGCTCCTCGGGAGCGGTGGCTCCGTGCGGGCGCCGCCGGGCCGGCCGTGGCACTCAGACCCGGCGGAGCACCGCCACCACCTTGCCGAGGATGGTCGCCTCGTCACCGGGGATGGGCTGGTACGCGGCGTTGTGCGGGAGCAGCCAGACGTGGCCGTCCTCGCGCTTGAAGCGCTTCACCGTGGCCTCGCCGTCGAGCATCGCGGCGACGATGTCGCCGTTCTCCGCGACGGGCTGGCGGCGGACCGTGACCCAGTCGCCGTCGCAGATCGCGGCCTCGACCATGGAGTCACCGACGACCTTCAGCACGAACAGCTCGCCGTCGCCCACCAGCTGCCGGGGCAGCGGGAAGACGTCCTCGACGGACTCCTCCGCGAGGATCGGGCCACCGGCGGCGATCCGGCCCACCAGCGGGACGTACGACGCCGCGGGCTTGCCCGTGGTGTCCGCCGGGGCCGAGGCGGGCTGGTCGGAGCCGCGGACCTCGTACGCGCGGGGGCGGTGCGGGTCGCGGCGGAGGAAGCCCTTGCGCTCCAGGGCCATCAGCTGGTGTGCCACCGACGACGTGCTCGACAGGCCCACCGCCTGGCCGATCTCGCGCATGGACGGGGGGTACCCGCGTCGTTGGACGGAGTCCCGGATGACCTCGATGACCCGTCGCTGCCGGTCCGTGAGGCCCGAGCTGTCCGCGCGGATTCCTGGAGGGCGCCCGGGCAGCGAACGTGCCGGCTTCTGGCCTTCCGGGCTCACCGTGGCGTCGTCCAGCGGCGGTTTCTGGGTCGGCTCGAAGCGGCCCTGGGAGTGGCTCTGTGCGGCAATGATCGCGCTGTCTGCGGTGGTGGTCACGTCGGCTGCCCCTCTCGGAATGTTCTCCCTAGTTAGCCAACGGTAGTTGCTTTCGAAAGGTTGCGCCAAACACACGTTCGAGTGAAAATCCGCGGATTAGCTGACCTGATCAGGGCATCGGGTGTATGGCCGCGAGCGGGCGAAAGGCGATAACGGGCATTACGGTACCGTTCCCGCCGGGAATTCCCGGCTCCGGGTCCGCGTTCTGCCGTGTTTCCGCGACGATCATGGCGCGCCCGCCGTGACCTGGCCAAGTCTGTCATTGCCGCCCCTCCGCAACGGTCACCGGGGGGTCTCACGTAGTCTCGTGGCTGCCGCGCCGCCGCGACACGCGGTGCGTGCATTTTCTCGCCCGGCACCACATGTAGTGCTTGGATGGGCGACAGCCACCAGACGTTGTGGTCCATGGTCTTCTTCGGCCCATGGATCGCCTATGCTTGTGGTCGCTCCGGAGGCCCCCGTTCGGGCCCTGTCCGGGCTATCAGCCGTACGCCGGAATGGGTTGGCGTACGTCCGTTTTCGAGGGTGAGGAGGGCAAGCCATGCACTGCCCCTTCTGCAGGCACCCCGACAGCCGGGTGGTGGACAGCCGCACCACCGACGACGGCACCTCGATCCGCCGTCGCCGGCAGTGCCCCGACTGCTCCCGGCGGTTCACCACGATCGAGACGGCGTCACTCACGGTGATCAAGCGGAGCGGGGTCACCGAGCCCTTCAGCCGCGACAAGGTCATCGCCGGTGTGCGCAAGGCGTGCCAGGGCCGGCCGGTCACCGAGGACGCGCTCGCCAAGCTCGGCCAGCGGGTCGAGGAGGCGGTGCGCGCGACCGGCAGCGCCGAGCTGTCCACCCATGACGTCGGGCTCGCCATACTGGGCCCGCTCCAGGAGCTGGATCTCGTGGCGTACCTGCGCTTCGCGAGCGTGTACCGGGCGTTCGACTCGCTCGAAGATTTTGAGGCGGCCATCGCGGAGCTGCGTGAGCAGCGGCCGCCCTCGCACCACTGCGGGAACTGCGGGGAGGCCGACGATTCGGCGGTCCCCGTGCCCGCTCCCGCCGCCGACTGAGCTCGGCGCGCGGCCCAGACCTCGCCGGAGCTGAGCAGGAGCCCCGGCGCAGCAAGACATACACCGTGCCACGGGAAGAAGTGTGCACATCAGGGCGTTTACGCCTGTACAGGGAGGCGGCATGACAGAGACGACGAGCGGCCCGGCGCGAGGCTCCCGAAAGGGCAGCAAGGCGAGCAAGGGTCTGCGTATCGAGCGCATCCACACCACCCCCGGCGTGCATCCGTACGACGAGGTGGCGTGGGAGAGCCGTGACGTCGTCATGACCAATTGGCGCGACGGCTCGGTCAATTTCGAGCAGCGTGGCGTCGAGTTCCCCGACTTCTGGTCGGTGAACGCGGTCAACATCGTCACAAGCAAGTACTTCCGTGGCGCGGTCGGCTCCCCGGAGCGCGAGAAGAGCCTCAAGCAGCTCATCGACCGCGTGGTGAAGACGTACCGGAAGTCCGGTGAGGAGAACGGTTACTTCGCCTCCCCGGCCGACGCGGAGATCTTTGAGCACGAGCTGGCGTACGCGCTGCTCCACCAGGTCTTCAGCTTCAACTCGCCGGTCTGGTTCAACGTCGGCACCAAGCAGCCGCAGCAGGTCAGCGCCTGCTTCATCCTCTCCGTTGACGACTCCATGGAGTCGATCCTGGACTGGTACAAGGAAGAGGGGATGATCTTCAAGGGCGGCTCCGGCGCCGGCCTGAACCTCTCCCGCATCCGCTCCTCCAAGGAGCTGCTGTCCTCCGGCGGCAACGCCTCCGGACCGGTCTCCTTCATGCGCGGCGCCGACGCGTCCGCCGGCACCATCAAGTCGGGCGGCGCCACCCGCCGCGCCGCCAAGATGGTCGTCCTGGACGTGGACCACCCGGACGTCGAGGCGTTCATCGAGACCAAGGTCTCCGAGGAGGAGAAGATCCGCGCGCTGCGCGACGCGGGCTTCGACATGGACCTGGGCGGCGACGACATCGCCTCCGTCCAGTACCAGAACGCCAACAACTCGGTCCGCGTGAACGACGAGTTCATGAAGGCCGTGGAGTCCGGCTCGAAGTTCGGTCTGCGCGGCCGGCTGAACGGCGAGGTCATCGAGGAGGTCGACGCCAAGGGCCTGTTCCGCAAGATGGCCGAGGCCGCCTGGGCCTGCGCCGACCCCGGCATCCAGTACGACGACACCATCAACCACTGGCACACCTCGCCGGAGTCGGGCCGGATCACCGCCTCGAACCCGTGCAGCGAGTACATGCACCTGGACAACTCCTCGTGCAACCTCGCCTCGCTCAACCTCATGAAGTTCCTGCGCGACGACGACAAGGGCAACCAGTCGTTCGACGCGGAGCGCTTCGCCAAGGTCGTCGAGCTGGTCATCACCGCGATGGACATCTCGATCTGCTTCGCGGACTTCCCGACCGAGAAGATCGGTGAGACCACCCGCGCCTTCCGTCAGCTGGGCATCGGTTACGCCAACCTCGGCGCCCTGCTCATGGCCACGGGCCACGCGTACGACTCCGACGGTGGCCGCGCGCTCGCCGGCGCCATCACCTCCCTGATGACCGGTACCTCGTACAAGCGCTCCGCCGAGCTGGCCTCGGTCGTCGGCCCGTACGACGGTTACGCCCGCAACGCCGACGCCCACAAGCGCGTCATGAAGCAGCACGCGGACGCCAACGGTGCCGCCACGCGCATGGACGACCTGGACACCCCGGTGTGGGCCGCGGCCACCGAGGCGTGGCAGGACGTCATCCGCCTCGGCGAGAAGAACGGCTTCCGCAACGCGCAGGCTTCGGTGCTGGCCCCCACCGGCACCATCGGCCTGATGATGGACTGCGACACCACGGGCGTCGAGCCGGACCTGGCCCTGGTCAAGTTCAAGAAGCTCGTCGGCGGCGGCTCGATGCAGATCGTGAACAACACGGTCCCGAAGGCCCTGAAGCGCCTGGGCTACCAGCCCGAGCAGGTCGAGGCGATCGTCGCCCACATCGCCGAGCACGGCAACGTGGTCGACGCCCCGGCCCTGAAGACCGAGCACTACGAGGTCTTCGACTGCGCCATGGGCGAGCGCTCCATCTCCCCGATGGGCCACGTCCGCATGATGGCCGCGGCGCAGCCGTTCCTCTCCGGCGCGATCTCCAAGACGGTCAACGTCCCCGAGACCGCCACGGTCGAGGAGATCGAGGACGTCTACTTCCAGGGCTGGAAGCTCGGCCTGAAGGCGCTCGCGATCTACCGCGACAACTGCAAGGTCGGCCAGCCGCTCTCCGCCAAGAAGAAGGAGGAGGAGAAGAAGGCCGAGCCGGTCGCCGAGAAGAAGGTCGTCGAGTACCGCCCGGTCCGCAAGCGTCTCCCGAAGGGCCGTCCCGGCATCACCACCTCCTTCACCGTCGGCGGCGCCGAGGGCTACATGACGGCCAACTCCTACCCGGACGACGGCCTGGGTGAGGTCTTCCTGAAGATGTCCAAGCAGGGCTCGACCCTCGCGGGCATGATGGACGCCTTCTCCATCGCGGTCTCGGTCGGCCTCCAGTACGGCGTGCCGCTGGAGACCTACGTCTCGAAGTTCACCAACATGCGCTTCGAGCCGGCCGGCATGACGGACGACCCGGACGTGCGGATGGCGCAGTCGATCGTCGACTACATCTTCCGCCGCCTGGCGCTGGACTTCCTGCCCTTCGAGACCCGCTCGGCGCTCGGCATCCACTCCGTCGAGGAGCGCCAGCGTCACCTGGAGACCGGTTCGTACGAGCCGGCCGAGGACGAGCTCGACATCCAGGGGCTGGCCCAGTCGGCCCCGCTGACCCAGCAGTCCGCGTCGGCCTCCACCGAAGAGGTCGTCGAGGAGACCGCGGCGCCGGCCCCGAAGCAGGCGCACACCAACGCGGAGCTGGTCGAGATGCAGCTGGGCATCAACGCCGACGCCCCGCTGTGCTTCTCCTGCGGCACGAAGATGCAGCGCGCCGGCAGCTGCTACCTCTGCGAGGGCTGCGGCTCCACGAGCGGCTGCAGCTGACAAGCTGACAGTGCGCCTCTCGGGGCGTGACTGAACCGCTCAGGGCGGTGGAGGCGGGATCCCGCCTCCACCGCCCTCGGCGTTGATGCCGGCCTCGCGCCCGGTGCCCGGTGGACTTCCGGTCCCGCGCCGCCTCCGTGTCGTGGCTGTCAGCCGTCGGCGGGCCGTCGGCCCATCCACGAGGCGAAGTCGTCGGCGTCGCCCTCGAATCCGCGGACCCCGCTCACAAACTGCCACTCCCCGTCGCCGTCCCGGACGAACTCCGCGACCACCGCGGCCGTGGCGCCGGGGAAGCGGCCGAAGTCGTCCTCCGCCAGCACCTCGTAGCCCTCCAGGATGCGCACCAGGGTGTGCGGTATGTCGCCGAAGGCCCGGCGCCCGCCCCGCTGCTGGATGGTGACGCCCACCACCACCCGGCCGTACCTCTCCGCCAGCCGCGAGAACTCCAGCGTCATCGCCTCGTCGACGCCGAAGCCCTGGCCGGTCCTGCTGTCCCGGTTCAGGGTGATGGTGCCGTCAGGGGAGCGGCTGTCGAAGTGCACGAGGTAGTCGGGCTCGCCGTGCAGCGCATCCGTGGTGTACGTCGCGGCGATGATGTCGAGGTCGTTGGCGGGCTCGCCCTGGGGGCTCGGGTCCCATTTCAGCGTGACCTCGGCCTTGTCGATCCCCTTGTTGAGACTGCTCACCAGACTTCCCTTCTTCGCCCCCGGAGCACCGTGGCCGGGCGCTTCCCGTGAATCACCCATGCTGCCACGCGGGTGTGACATGCGGTGTCTGCCCGCCCTCATCCGCCGTATACAGCAGATGAGTTGAAGTGTGCGTACTGTGACGCGCAGTGACGCAAGGGACGCCAGGGGCCGTACGATGGCGCGGTGCTGGTCAAATGGATTCGCTGCACTGTTGTGGACCGCGGGGGGTTCGAACGGGGGCAGCGCAAATGGGCGGGGCTGCCCGGGGAGCCCGGCTTCCGGGGACAGGGCGGCGGCTGGAGCCGCACCCGCCCCGGCGTCGCGCATCTCGTGGCCTTCTGGGAGAGCAGGGCGTTCTACGACTCGTTCATGGCGAGATCGCACGACCGCCTGGCCGCCGCGCAGGTCGGCACGTACAAGAACGGCCAGACCCGCCTCTTCGAACACGAGCTGGACGTGAAGGTCGGCTTCCGGCCCGTCTTCACGGACGCCGATGTGCTGCGGCTGGCGTACTGCCAGGTCAGGGCGGGCCGGGTCGACCACTACAAGCTGATGCAGGAGAAGGTCTGGAACCCCGCGATGGCGGGCTCCCCCGGGATGCTGCGCGGCATGCTGGGGCGCGCCCCGGGGGAGGAGTTCCTGGTCCTCTCGATGTGGCAGTCGGCGGCCGAACGCGGCAAGTACCGCCCGGAACGCCTCGAACGGCTGGCCCTACGGGCGCAGACGGCGGCGGACATCATGGGCGTCACGGGCGACGTGGTCGAACTGGAGCCTTCGTGGACGGTGTGACCGTCGCGGTGTGAGAGGGCGCCGCTCGCGCTCACGTGCCCGTCGTGAACATTCCCGCGTGTGCTGCCGCCAGGGCGACGGCGACGGCCTGGTCGGCGGCCGGCTCGTCCAGGCCCTCGCGGGTGATGAACTGGCGGAAGAACAGCGGGGCCGCCGCCGCGCGCACCAGTGCTCCGCCGTCGATGGCCGACCGCGGGCCGGGCAGCTCGCCGCGGGCGACGGCGCGGTCCACGATCACCTCGCAGCGCGTGAAGCGTTCGGCGTAGTACGCGCGCAGCGCCTGCGCGGCCGGCTCGGACTGGAAGGCGGCGGCGATCACCGCCGAGGTGGGCGCGGCGGACGCGGGGTCGGCGAAGGAGTGCACGACCTCCAGCGCGAGCGCGTGCAGGTCGCCGTGGAGCGAGCCGGTGTCGGGCGGTGTCCAGCTGTCCTCGCCGGCCAGGTCGAGGATGTCGGCGACCAGTCCGTCGACGCCGCCCCAGCGGCGGTAGAGAGTTGTCTTGTGCACGCCGGAGTGCTCGGCGACGTACTCGACGGTCAGGCCGGAGTAGCCGTGCTCGGTGAGGCCGGTCAGGACGGCGTCGCGGACGGCCGCCCGCGTGCGTGCGGTACGGCCGCCGGGCCGGCGGGTGCCGGGGCGGGCGACGCCGGTTCCGTCCGTGGCCTGCACGTTCTGCTCGTTATCCACAGGCAAATGCTACTCCACTTGCGTTAGGTGGGGGATGGTGTCATCATCGTCAGCGTAACGCAACAAGCGTTGCGTTTGGGTTCGGTCGGCCGCCGGTGCGGCCGCGGGGGAGGCCACCAATGTTCACTCAGGTTTTCCAGGCGCTGCACGTCTGCCGGGTCTTCGGGGCCGGTGCCCGGGAGTGCCCCGGGCAGGGGTTGGCGGCTCGTTCTAGGCTGGCGGCATGGCACGCCCCCGACGCATCGTCCTCATCAGGCACGGAGAGTCCGACGGAAATATCGATGACACGGTGTACGAGCGGGAGCCGGACCATGCCCTGAGCCTGACGGAGCGCGGCGTCAAGCAGGCCGAGGAGGCCGGTGCGCAGCTGCGGACGATGTTCGGGGACGAGCGAATATCGGCGTACGTCTCTCCGTACCGCCGCACGCACCAGACCTTTCAGGCGCTCGGTCTGGACAGGGAGCGGGTCCGGGTCCGGGAGGAGCCGCGGCTGCGCGAGCAGGACTGGGGGAACTGGCAGGACCGGGACGACGTACGGCTCCAGAAGGCGTACCGCGACGCCTACGGCCACTTCTTCTACCGCTTCGCCCAGGGAGAGTCGGGCGCGGACGTCTACGACCGGGTGGGCGCGTTCCTGGAGAGCCTGTGGCGCAGCTTCGAAGCCCCCGACCATCCGCCGAACGTTCTGATCGTCACGCACGGACTGACCATGCGGCTGTTCTGTATGAGGTGGTTCCACTGGACCGTTGCCGAATTTGAATCTCTGTCCAATCCCCACAATGCCGATCACCGCACTCTGCTGCTCGGTCCGGACGGGCGGTACCGCCTTGACCGGCCGTTCGAGAGCTGGTGTACACCGCAGTCCTACGGGGTCACCGGCTAGAGTGCAACCGATGACCGCCGATCACCGTGACAGTGACGCACAGCGCTTCGCGAGGGCGCTGGAGAGCCTGCGGGGGCTCGCCGTGGGCGACGCACTGGGATCCCAGTTCTTCGTGCCCGCCCATTACCCCGCGCTCAAGAGCCGCACCCTGCCGCCGGCGCCCTGGCGGTGGACCGACGACACCGAGATGGCCGCCTCCGTACTGGCCGTACTGACCGAGCACGGCCGGATCGACCAGGACGCGCTCGCCCGCTCCTTCGCGGAGCACCACGACGTGGACCGCGCCTACGGTCCCGCCGTGGACCGCCTGCTCCGGCAGGTGCGGGAGGGACGGGACTGGCGCGAGCTCGCCTCGGCGCTCTTCAAGGGGCACGGCTCGTGGGGCAACGGTGCCGCCATGCGCATCGCCCCGCTGGGTGCCTGGTACGCCGACGATCCCGAGCAGGCCACGCACCAGGCGGAGATCTCGGCGTACGTCACGCACCAGCACCGTGAGGCGGTCGTCGGGGCGATGGCGGTGGCGGCCGCCACCGCGCTCGTCGCCGCGCCGGACCGCGTCACCGGCCCGCAAGCGCTGCTGGACGCGGTCATGGAGCTCATTCCGCGCAGTGCGGTCCAGGCGGGGCTGCGCCGGGCCCGCGACATGCTCGACTACGCCGACGCGAGCACGGTCGCCGCGGTGCTCGGCTGCGGTCGGCGGACCACCGCCCACGACACCGTGCCGTTCACGCTGTGGGCCGCCGCGCGCCACCTGGGCAGCTATGAGCAGGCGTTCTGGACCACCGCCCGGGCGGGTGGGGACGTGGACACCACGTGCGCGATCGTCGGCGCGATCGTCGCGGCCGGCCCGGAGGGCGCGCCGCCGGAGGAATGGCTGGCCGGCACGGAGGACCTCCCGTCCTGGATGCCGAGCGGAGTGAGCTGAGGGGCGTAGGGGGCGCCTGGCGCGTGGGGGCGCCTTGGCCTGGGCTGCGCCTCGGCCTGGGCTGTGTGCGGCGTAGCCTTGGTGTGGGGCCCTGCGGGGTGTTGCCGGGGCCCGCGCAGCGTTGGGTCGCTCGGTGAAGGTCGGGAGCATGCGTAGCGCCAAGTCTCAGGGGGCGCGGCTCGGAAAGGGCCACGCGCGTCACCTTCCGGATGGTGAGCCGGACCGCGCTCCGGGTGGTGTTTCGGGTGCAGGCGCTTCGGACGGTGTTCCGGATGGTCGTGCTCCGGACGGTTTTCCGGATGGTCGAGGTCCGGGCGGTGTTCCGGGCGGTGTTCCGGATGATGGCGCTCCGGGTGGTGTTTCGGGTGGTGGTGGTCCGGAGCGGGATTCGTGTCCCGGTTCGGGGGGTGACAACACCGGCTGTGGGGGACGAATCGAGC
>NZ_NHSG01000377.1:0-22810 GCF_020024005.1 Streptomyces purpurogeneiscleroticus | reverse complement strand
GGCTACCAGCGCGGCGGCGCCGATCAGCGCCGCGCCGATGTCGGCGAGCTGGGCCGAGACGTAGTTGGCGGCGGCGAACTGCGTGGCGGCGAAGGCGACGCCGCAGGCGAGCGCGGGCAGCCAGGTCTCGCGCAGGCCGCGCCGGCCGTCCACGAGCGCGACGAGCAGCAGGGGGACGATCAGGGCGAGCAGCGGGGTCTGGCGGCCGACGACGGAAGCGACGGAGTCCAGCGGGAGGCCGGTGACCTGGGCGAGGGTGACAACGGGGGTGCCCATGGCGCCGAACGCGACGGGGGCGGTGTTGGCGACGAGCGCGACGACCGCCGCCTTGACGGGGTCGAAGCCGAGGGCGACCAGCATGACGGCGCTGATGGCGACCGGGGCGCCGAAGCCCGCGAGCGCCTCCAGGAGGGCGCCGAAGCAGAAGGCGATGACCAGGGCCTGGATACGGGGGTCGTCGGAGAGCCGGGAGAAGGAGCGGCGGAGGACGTCGAAGTGCTGGGTGCGGACCGTCATCCGGTACACCCAGAGGGCGTTGACGACGATCCACATGATGGGAAAGAGCCCGAAGACGGCGCCCTGCACCGCGCTGGACAGCGCCTGCGGCACGGGCATCCCGGAGCCGAACCACGCGGTGAGCAGGGCGACGGCGAGACCGATGAGGCCCGCGTGGTGGGCGCGCATCCGTACGGCGCCCAGCAGGACCAGGACGGTGATCAGCGGCAGGGCCGCGACGAGCGCGGACAGGGCGAGTGAATCGGCGATCGGCTGAAGCTGCTGGACGAACACTCCGGACATGCGGGCCTCCCCGGCGGCGTGGCGGCTCCCCCTTCCTTCCGGCATGCGGAAGGCGATCTCGCAGGAGTGGAGGAATGGTCGTGTCCGCGCCAAGCCGGAGTCAATGGGCTGTCATGAACTGACCGAACGGTCCGTCATGAACTGACTGCCGATCAGGGGTGATCACGCGTCAGGAGCGGACACGGCCGGAAGGCAGAAACGAATGCGCCGCGGAAAAGGCCGGAAATGGGCGCTCGTTGGGCCTGAACGGCCCCAACGCGCGGGCGTTCAGGAGTCCGGGGAGCGGAGCACACGGAGGTGACCGCGGCGGGCGACCTCCATGGGGTCGGCCTCACGGGGGCCTGCCGCCTCGGGACCGCCGACCGTACGTTCCTGCGGACGCGCCGCTTCCCGCACCGCGTTGGCGAGTGCTTCGAGGTCGTCACCGCTCGGCTGGACCGCGCCGGGGTCGGCGGCCAGCCGGACGACCTCCCAGCCGCGCGGCGCGGTCAGGCGCTCGGAATGCTCGGCACACAGGTCGTAACAGTGGGGTTCCGCGTAGGTGGCGAGCGGGCCGAGCACAGCGGTCGAATCCGCATAGACGTACGTCAGCGTTGCGACGGCGGGACGGCCGCACGCAGTGCGCGAACAGCGACGTACAGGGCTCACGACGTTGGACGGTACCGCACTCTTGAGCGGGCCGCGACGACTCTCCACGACCTCACCCGGCCGTGTCGTCCCGGTTCGCCCGACCTGTCTGACCTGCGCACGCTCGGCCTGACCTGCGTCGAGAACCCGTTGCCGCCCGAGTGGGGGCGATGATTCCCCTCCCCACTCCAGTCAATTCGTGTCATTTCGCGGGCGTTACGCGAGCGTTCGGCGGTCACATCGGCCCGGATGAACGAACGGAACAGAACTCTGACCGATCAGTGAGCGACATGAGGCGGACGGGGCAAGAGTTCGGCCGTCTTCGGCCCGCGGCGGCTACGCTCGTGACTGATGGACAGCCCCGTACCTCCCCCGGCCGGCGCCGGGGGCAACCCCAGCCCCACGGAGCCGCGTCCGCGCCGCCGCGACCGGCACGGCCGCGGGATGCGCGGCCCGATCGCGCCGCCCCAGGTGCCGCTCTCGGTGAGCCGTGCCGACGCCTTCGTGGACCTTGTGCACGACTCCGTGGAGCGTCTGGAGCGGCGCTGGCCGCAGCTGTCGGAGGTGGAGTTCTCGGTGCGCGAGGTGCCCCGGCTGGGGCCCGGCGGGGACGAGGGGTTCGCGGCGGACGAGGACGCGGTGCCACTGGGCAGCGTGCTGCCCTCGGAGGCCGGCCGCCGGGACCGGATCGTGGTCTACCGGCGCCCGGTGGAGATCCGTACGAAGAACCGCGAGGAGCGGGCGCTTCTCGTGCACGAGGTCGTCGTCGAACAGGTCGCGGAGCTGCTGGGGCTGGCACCGGAGTCCGTCGACCCCCGGTACGGGCAGGACTGACGCCCCGTAGTACGGAGCGTCCGTACTACGGGGCGTCAGTGCTACGGGGCGTCAGTGCTTACTACGGGGACGTCAGTCCTGGCCGTCAGTCGTTCAGCACCTTCATGTTCCAGCTCGCCGTCGGGACCTCGACCGTGCCGCGGTCGTCCGGCAGGGTCTGGACGGTGAAGCTCTGGACGCCGCCGTGCGGCAGCGCGAGCGTGCGCGCCGCATAGACCGGCCCGCCACCCTTCTCCGGCTCCACAGTGAGCGCGTAGGTGCCCTTGAGGCCGTTCGGGCGCGGCGGCTCGACGGCGAGCGTGCTGCCGCCCTTGACCGTGTAGGTCTTGGAGACCGGGCTGCCGCCCTCGCTGCCCGCCGAGGCGGTGACCTTCACCCGCGCGTCCTTGCCCTTCTGCGGGGCGACGAGCGAGAGCGTGCTGCCCTTGGCGCGGTTGTCGGCCGCGGTGGCTCGGTCGCCGACCGGCTTCGTCGCGGGGATGAACGCCATCTCCTGGTCCGCGCCCTTGCCGCGGGTGACCCGCAGCGCGGCGGCGACCGGCGCCTTGGAGCCCTCGGCCGGCGTGAGGACCAGCGAGCCCGCCTCCCCCTTGGTGACGTCCTTCAGGTCGACCGCGGTGGTCATCCCGCTCTTCAGGTGCAGCGTCTCCAGACCGGCCGGCACGATCGAGCCGGTGGGCGTGGCGAGCTGCACCTTCAGGTCGGCGTCCGCGGAGCCGGGCGCGAGGGCCACCAGGCGTACGGAGGTGGCGTCGGCCGGGATGCCCGGGAGCACCAGCCCCGAGGCGCCGGAGGCCGGGTCGGCGGCGGCCTGCAGCCAGTCGCCGCCGGTCTTCTCGTCGCCGGCCTGCACGGCCGCGCCGACCCGGCCCTCACGGGCGGTGACGTGCAGCGCCACATTGTCGGTGCGGGTGCCGGAGAGCGTGGAGAGCAGTACCGGGACGCTGGAGTGCGGCGGTACCTGGATGTCCTCGCCGGACGACGCCTTCAGGGGGCCGTCCTTGCCGTACAGCTTCAGGTCGACGACGGCGGCGGTGGCGTCGGGGTTGGTGAGGTGGACGTAGTCCTGGCGGTCCGGGGAGGTGCTGGCACCGGGGAACCAGAAGTCGGTGTCCGGCGCGGTGCAGGAGGTGCCGAGCAGGCCGCGGCCGATGCCCGCGCTGACGTCGGTGGTCTGCTGGACGCTCCAGCCGGGCGCCAGGCCGCCGTCGGCGGCGCCGATGAGGGCGGGCGCGTCGGAGCTGCTGGTGGTCGCAGTGACCGGCGTGCCGGGGGCCTTCAGGGGCGCGACGGGCTTCGCGTCCGCCTTCTTCTTCGCGTCCTTCTTGCCGGCGTCGTCCGCCCGGCCGTCCGCCGCGGGCTCAAGGCCCGCGCTGCCCTTGCCGGCTCCCCGCCCCTTGGGCGTGAAGGCGGTGTACGTCGTCTCGCCGACCTCGGAGGAGGTCGGGGCCGGGCACATCAGGGCGGAGCGCTGCACGGGCAGCCTGGTGGCCTTCGAGGCGGCGGGGTCCGCGCCGTCTCCGGGCGCCGCGACCGCGGCCACACCGGTGGCGGCGGCGAGCGCGGCGACCGCGCCGATCAGGGACATGGTGGTGCGGTTCACTGCTGGTCGCTCCCGTCGCGGCGGGGCTCGCGGTACGAGCCGTCGTGCGTGGTGCCGTCGTACGACGTGCCGTCTCCATAGGGCTGCTGCTGCCCGTAGCCGTACGGGTCGTAGGCGCCGGCTCCGTATGCCTGCTGGGCGTACGGGTCGGGCTGGTACGGGTCGGCGGGCGGGTACGGCTGTCCGTACTGCGCGGCCTGGTACGGATCGGCCGGCCGGCCGCCCTGCCAGTCCTGGTACGGGGGCTGCTGCGGCATCTCGGGCACCGCCTGCTGCGGCGGCGCGCCCTGGGCGGCCGCGTAGGGGTCGGTGCCGTACGGATCGGCGGCGTACGGGGCACCGTGCGCGGCCGCGGCATACGGGTCAGCGGCGTACGGATCAGCCATCGGTTCCGCGCCGTCCCGGGCGCCGGGCACCGCCGCCTCCGGGACGGGCTTCTGCGCTGCCGCCGCCTCCTGCGCGGCGCGCAGCCTACGGGCGCGGCGGCCCTCGCCCTCGATGGGCTGCGCGGGCACCGCCGCGAGGCCCTCCTCGGGCAGGTCGTCGTCGACGTCCCGGCGGCGGCCCGGCAGGGCCATGACCACCAGCACGATGGCGAGCAGGCCCTGTGCCGTCATCCAGAGGGTGTGGGTGAGCGGGCTCTCGTGGGTGAGGTCCAGGCGGCCCCCCGTGGCGGGCAGCTCGAAGCCCTGCGCCCAGCCGTCCACCGTGACCGGCTTCAGCGGCTTGCCGTCCAGCGTGGCCTGCCAGCCCTCGTCGGCGGCGTCCGCGATGCGCAGCACCCGCCCCTCGGGCCCGGCGGGCACCTTCGTGTGCGCGTCGACCGGGTCGGCGGCGACCGCGACCGGCGCGGCGGCCGTACCGGCCTGCGGGGCGCCGCTCTTCGTACCGCTGACGATGGAGACCCGGGAGACCCGGCGGTCCACCCGCCACAGGGCGCTGCCGTCCTCCTGGCTCATCCGGGTCAGACCCGGCGTGGCGTCCAGGGTGCGGCCCATCTCGCGCGGGGCGCCGTCCTTGACCAGGACGTAGCGCACGGCGTAGCCGCCGAGCTGGTCGGTCTGGTCGGCGCCGGAGCCCGCGACCAGGTTGGCGACGATGCCGTTCAGACGGCTGTCCTCGCCGGCCTCGGCGGCGATGTCGGCGTCGCCCAGGCGCGCGCCGGAGCCGCGCACCAGGGAGTACGCGACGTGCCCGGCGTCGCCGTCCAGGACGAGGGTGCGGGGGCGGTCGGCGCTGCGGGAGTCCTCGGCGACGAACGCCGGGACCTGCTCGGGGTTGCGGCGCTCCACGGGGCCCGCGGCGCCGCCGAGCATCCAGCTGACCGCCGCCCACACCGGAGCCAGCGCGGCGGCCAGCCCGATCAGCACGGCCACCGGCTGCTTCCAGCCGAAGCCCAGGGCCAACATGCGGGTACGGATGCCTTCGACACCGACCGCGGCGGCGCACAGCAGCGCCAGGCCGTAGACCAGCGCGGGCGGCCCGGCCCAGCCGGAGCCGTTGGCCAGGCCCGCGAAGAGCAGCCCGGCCAGGCCGACGACCCAGGCGGTACGGATCGTGCGCTGCCGCTGGCCGCGCAGCAGCGCGCCCAGGGCGGCGAGCACGACGCCGAGCAGCAGGACGCTGCCGTACGCCTTGGGGCCGCCGGGGCTGAACCCGAGCAGGTCCAGCCAGGACGCGGCACCCGGCTTGTTGGCGAGCCCGGCCTCCAGGAAGAAGCGGGACGGCTCGGTCAGCAGCGACAGCGACCAGGGCGCGAGCACGACCAGCGGGGAGACGACGACGGCGAGGAAGCGCAGCGCGTACGCCACGATCATGTCGCGGTGGCCGTCCAGGTAGCGCAGGACCAGCAGGCCGATGCCGAGGAGCACGGCGATCGGCCAGACGATCGGGGTGAAGGCCGTGGTGAAGGTCAGCAGCAGCGCGTACGCCCAGGCGGCGCGGAAGCTCGGCCGTACGCCCGGCGCGAGCCGCAGCCCGCTCGCGGCGATCGCGGCGCGGGCCATCAGCGGCAGCAGGATCGCCAGGACGGCGGTGCCGATGCGGCCGCCGGCCAGCGCGCCGGTGGCGGCGGGCAGGAAGGCGTACGCCACGGCGGCCCAGGCACGCAGCAGGCGCGAGGTGACCAGCGGCCGGGAGGCGAAGTACGCGGTCAGCCCGGCCAGCGGCACGGAGCAGACCAGCAGCAGGGTGACGGCGAAGCCGGTGCTGCCGAAGAAGACGCTCGCCACGAGGGCGACGACCGCGAGGTAGGGCGGCGCCGAGGCGGTGGAGCCGATGCCGACGTCGTGCCAGCTGTGGAAGTACCGCGCCCACAGGTCGGAGACGTCGCCGGGCGCGGGCAGCAGGGCGCCGCCGGTCAGCGCGCCGCCGCCGAGCAGGCCGCGGCAGGCGACGAGCGAGACCAGGAGCAGGACGACGAAGAGGACGGGCGCGGGCCGGCGGGCGATCCGCTTCAGCCGCGCGAACTGCTCGACCTCCAGGAAGTCCGCGTCGTCGCCGCCGGGTCCGGACTCCACGGCGCCGTGCCGGCCGCCGGCGGAGGCGTCGGGCGCGGCACGCCCGGCGAAGTTGCTGGCGACCTGCTCGGCGGTGGCCCGTACGGTCGCGCCGGGCGGCGGGAAGAGCGGGCGCAGCTCGCTCGCCTCGACCGCCGGCTTCCCGCGTCTGCGCCGCGCCGCCATGATCTTGCCGGGCCGCAGCAGGGTGCCGAAGAGCCCGGCGAGTTCGTCCAGCGCCTGGCCCGGCACCTTGCCGACCAGGTAGGCGAGGACGCGCAGGAAGGTGCCGAGGACGAGGCGGAGCAGAACGTACGGCAGTATCGCGCCGCGGGTGTTGGCCAGCAGGGTGTAGACGGCACCGGCCTTGTCGACGCGGTGCGGGCCCGCCACGGAGCGGCCGACGCAGTCGATGGGGCGGCGCTCGCGGGACGCCGCCTCGGCGTGCCGCAGCACCGCGTCCGGCGCGATGAGCACCTGGTGTCCGGCGGCCTGGGCGCGCCAGCACAGATCCACGTCGTCGCGCATCAGCGGCAGCCGGCGGTCGAAGCCGCCGAGCTGCTCGTAGACGTCGCGGCGGATGAGCATGCCGGCGGTGGAGACGGAGAGGACCGAGCGCACCTGGTCGTGCTGGCCCTGGTCCTGTTCGCGGCGGTCCAGGCCGGTCCAGCGGCGGCCGGAGCGGGCGATGCTGACACCGGCTTCGAGGAGCTGCCTGCGGTCGTACCAGCTGCGCAGCTTGGGGCCGACGATCACGGTGGAGGGGCTGGCGTCGGCGACGCGCAGCAGCTCGGCGAGCGCGTCGGGGGCCGGCGCGCAGTCGTCGTGCAGCAGCCAGAGCCACTGCACGGGCTCGCCGTGCGGCAGGTCCGGCATGTCGTACGCCTCGTCGTGCCAGGTCCTGGTGACCGGGTCCCAGCCGCTGGGGCGCTTGAGGTAGGGCAGGTCGTCGGGGGTGAGCACCGGCGCGGTGCGGACGGCCTCGTCGACGGCGGTGCCGAAGCCGGAGCGGCGGGCGAGGTGCAGCACCCGCTCGTCGCCGAGGGCTTCGGTCAGCAGCCGGGCGGACTCGTCCGCGCTGCCGGTGTCGGCGCCGATGACGTTCTGCACCGGGCGCTCCTGGCCGAGCAGGCCGTCGAGCGCGTCGGGCAGCCAGCGCGCGCCGTCGTGCGAGACGATCACGGCGGTGACGACATGCCGCGGGAACTGTGGCGCGGCGGCTTCGTATGAGGCGGCCTGGGCCGCCGACTGGCTGTGCACGGACATCGAGGTACGGGCCCTCCGGACCCGGGGCTGCCGTCTCCCGCGGCGGCCGGGCCGCTGCGGGGTGTGGCCCCCGGAAGACACTGCGATGGACTGCGATGGACTGCGCTGGACGCGCGCTCACCATGCGGGTGTTGGTGCGTCTCGGACGGAGCCCCACACTAATGGTTCTCGCGAGCCCGTCCGCCGGGTCCGTACGAGGTGCCCTCCTGGCTGCGGAAACAGCACTCCGCCCCCGGCATGACTGCCGGGGGCGGAGTGGGTGCTCGCCGTCTTCCGCGGTGGCGGTGCCGGTCCATCGACCGGCGTTCGTGCGCTGTGCCGACCGGGGCCGGGTGTCTGCCGCCCGGTCCGTCGCGGTCGGGCTTCAGACCGCGGCCTTCTTCAGCCGGCGCCGCTCGCGCTCGGACAGACCGCCCCAGATACCGAAGCGTTCGTCATTGGCAAGAGCATATTCAAGACATTCAGAACGGACCTCACAGGCGAGGCAGACCTTCTTCGCCTCGCGGGTGGAGCCGCCCTTTTCCGGGAAGAAGGACTCGGGATCGGTCTGTGCGCACAGCGCGCGCTCCTGCCAGCCGAGCTCCTCGTCCGCCTCCTCGACCAGCAATTCTTCGAACAGCTCGGTCATGTGCGCCCCTCGTCTGTCATTGCGTCCCCGTGATGTTGCCGTTACCGATGACGGCTGAACGACACGAGTGAAATTACAAGTGTGCCGATCCGGGCCAGTCAAGCCGAGATCTGCTATTGGGCCCCTTATTCACTCTGCGGAACCAAGGGTATGCGGTAAGTGTTCAAATCGGCAAAAACCAGGACAAACATTCGCCTCATGCATCCCGCACCCCCCTTCTTCCCCTGAAGGACTCAACGGACAGCGATCACGTTGCACTCCAGTACCAGAAGCGGGCTTGATCACATTCAGATCACGGAACCGCAACGGCGTTTGGCGGCGCAACTGATGGGCCACCTCTCCCACCCATCGGGTGCACAAACCTTTCGTCGGTCGCAGTTAACCGGATGAGGTGAAACATTTGCGACAAACACGACATCCGGTTGACACGGCCGCCAAGTACCCGCTCTCCTTGTTTCCATGCCAGTGACGCCCGCGCCCCGCCTGACCCGTTCCTACGGGTCCCGCTGTGCTGCCCAGGCTCGCTGTCGCTGTTGCAGCTGTTGACGCTTCCGAGCTCCAGCTTTTTCTCCCCGCACCACCGCTGAGTGCCGCCGGGCGCCGTACGACGCGCCGCGCCGCACCCCGTTTTCCGCGGTTTTCCGCGCAGCCCGCTCTTCTTCGAGCTCCGCTTCCGAGCTCTTCTTCTTCCGAGGAACCAGAAGTCCATGAACAGCGACAGTGACCTCCAGATCGCCGGCGACATCTTCGAGGTCAGCCATCTCCTCCAGCCCGCACGCGAGCACCCCTCGACCGTGGCCGAATTTGCCGGGCTCGCCCGTTCGATCGCCGCCGACCGCGCCCAGTGGGCGCACCTCGTCGAGTACGACGCCACCACCCGCTGGTACCACCGCCTGCGCACCGGGCCCGGCTACGAGGTCTGGCTGCTGAGCTGGCTGCCCGGCCAGGGCAGCGGCCGCCACGACCACGGCCCGTCCTCGGGCGTACTGACCGTCCTGGACGGCGAGTTGACCGAACACAGCGCGAGCGGCAGCCGTAGCCTGAAGCCCGGCGCACAGCGGGTCTTCGCGCCCGGCTACGTCCACGAGGTCACCAACGACACGCTCACGCCCGCCGTCAGCCTGCACATCTACTTCCCGGGGCTGACGGACATGCCGATGCTCCCCCAGTCTCAACTTCGTTCGACCGGGGGGACCCCCACCTCGCAGTGCTCGCCCGCTACTCACAAGGCAGCCGCCTCCTGACATCCTGGGGCCATGCGCATTGTGGTTCTCGCCGGCGGCATCGGCGGCGCCCGCTTTCTGCGGGGACTGAAGGCAGCGGCTCCGGACGCGGACATCACGGTCATCGGCAACACCGGTGACGACATCCATCTGTTCGGGCTGAAGGTCTGCCCCGACCTGGACACCGTGATGTACACGCTCGGCGGCGGCATCAACGAGGAACAGGGCTGGGGGCGTAAGGACGAGACCTTCCACGTGAAGGAGGAGCTGGCCGCCTACGGGGTCGGACCCGAGTGGTTCGGGCTCGGCGACCGGGACTTCGCCACGCACATCGTCCGGACGCAGATGATGAGCGCCGGTTACCCGCTCAGCGCGGTGACCGAGGCGCTCTGCGACCGCTGGCAGCCGGGCGTCCGGCTGCTCCCGATGACCGACGACCGGGTCGAGACCCACGTCGCCATCGAGGAGGACGGCGAGAAGAAGGCCGTGCACTTCCAGGAGTACTGGGTCCGGCTGCGCGCCTCCGTACCGGCGCAGGCCGTCGTCCCGGTCGGCGCCGAGCAGGCCAAGCCCGCGCCCGGCGTGCTGGAGGCCATCGGCGACGCCGACGTGATCCTCTTCCCGCCGTCCAACCCGGTCGTCAGCGTCGGCACGATCCTGGCGATCCCCGGCATCCGTGAGGCGATCGCGGAGGCCGGCGCGCCGGTCGTCGGCCTCTCCCCCATCGTCGGCGACGCGCCCGTGCGCGGCATGGCCGACAAGGTGCTGGCCGCGGTCGGCGTGGAGTCCACCGCCTCGGCGGTCGCCGCCCACTACGGGATGGGGCTGCTGGACGGCTGGCTGGTGGACACCGTCGACGCGGACAAGGCCGCCGAGGTGGAGGCCGCCGGCATCCGCTGCCGCGCGGTACCGCTGATGATGACCGACCTGGAGGCGACGGCGACGATGGCCCGCGAGGCGCTGACGCTGGCCGAAGAGGTACGGGCGTGACCGCCGGAGCGCAGGACGCGCCCGCGGCCTCGCGCGCCCCGCACGACGCGCCCGCCGAAGAGGCGCCCTCGTACCGCGTCTGGGCGCTGCCCGGCATCCCCGAGGTGCGCCCCGGCGACGACCTCGCCAAGCTGATCGCCGCCGCGGCCACCGGGTCCGGGATGCCGGGCCTGGCCGACGGCGACGTGCTGCTGGTCACCTCGAAGATCGTCAGCAAGGCCGAGGACCGGATCGTGCAGGCGGCGGACCGCGAGGCCGCCATCGACGGGGAGGCCGTACGGGTCGTGGCGCGGCGCGGCACGCTGCGCATCGTCGAGAACCGCAACGGCCTGGTCATGGCCGCCGCCGGGGTCGACGCCTCGAACACCCCGCAGGGCACGATCCTGCTGTTGCCCGAGGACCCCGACGCCTCGGCCCGGGCCATCCGCGCCGGGCTGCGCGAGGCGCTCGGCGTGGACGTCGGCGTGATCGTCACCGACACCTTCGGGCGGCCCTGGCGCAGCGGCCTGACCGACGTGGCCATCGGCGCGGCCGGCGTGCGGGTCCTGGAGGACCTGCGCGGCAGCACCGACAGCCACGACAATCCGCTCGGCGTCACGGTCGTCGCCACGGCCGACGAGCTGGCGAGCGCGGGCGACCTGGTCAAGGGCAAGGCGGGCGGGCTGCCGGTCGCGGTGGTCCGCGGCCTGCCGCACGCGGTGGCCTCCCCTCAGGAGGCCGCGGACGACCGCGGCGCGCGGGCGCTCGTGCGCTCCCCCGCCGACGACATGTTCCGGCTCGGTACCTCCGAGGCCGTACGGGAAGCGGTGACGCTGCGCCGGACGGTCCGGGAGTTCACCGACGACCCGGTGGACGGCGGCGCCGTACGGCGCGCGGTCGCGGCGGCCGTGACCGCGCCCGCGCCGCACCACACCACTCCGTGGCGGTTCGTCCTGCTGGAGTCCGAGGAGTCCCGGACCCGGCTGCTGGACGCGATGCGGGACGCGTGGCTCGCGGATCTGCGCGGCGACGGGAAGTCCGAGGAGTCCGTCGCGAAGCGGGTGCGGCGCGGGGACGTGCTGCGGAACGCGCCGTATCTGGCGGTGCCGTGCCTGGTCATGGACGGCGCGCACACGTACGACGGGCCGGACCCGGCGGCCAACGCGCGGCGCAACGCCGCCGAGCGGGAGATGTTCGTGGTCGCGGCGGGGGCCGGAGTGCAGAATTTTCTCGTGGCGCTGGCCGGGGAGCGGCTGGGGTCGGCCTGGGTGTCTTCGACGATGTTCTGCCGGGACGTCGTACGGGATGTGCTCGGCCTGCCGGCCGGGTGGGATCCGATGGGCGCTGTGGCCATCGGGCGTCCGGCGGGGGTGCCCAGGCCTCGCCCGGCCCGGGAGGCCGCGGACTTCGTCGTGGTGCGGTAGGCGCGGGCCGCGGGCGTTACAGCCGGGCGATGTCGCGGGGTGAGTAACGCGGGGCCCGGCGGGGCGGGACTCGGCCCGACAGGAGGAGGTACCGGGCCGCGCGGTGGCGTTGGCCCTCGTACGGGGCCAGCAGCTCCAGCATTTCCTCGTCGGTGCCGCCGCGGCGGCCCGTGAGTGCGTAGACGGCGATGCGCGGCAGGTGCAGGTCGCCGAGGGTGAGCGCGTCGGGCGCGCCGTTGGAGCGCTGCAGGACCTCCGCCGCGGTCCACGGGCCGATGCCCTGGACGAGCTGGAGGCGGTGCAGCGCGTCCGGGAGGTCCATGGCCGCCGCCTCTTCCAGGCGGCGGGCGACCCGGGCCGCGCGCACGATCGTGTCGGAGCGCTTGGCGTCGACGCCTGCGCGGTGCCACTCCCAGGACGGGATCATGGCCCAGCCGCGCGCGTCCGGCAGCACGCGCAGCCGCTCGTGCGGGCCGGGCGCGGGCTCGCCGAACCGCTGCAGGAGCAGCCGCCAGGCCCGGTACGCCTCGTCGCTGGTGACCTTCTGCTCCAGGACCGAGGGGATGAGCGACTCGATGACGAGGCCGGTGCGGGCGAGCCGCAGACCGGGGTTGCGGCGGTGTGCTTCGTGGACGATGCGGTGCCGGGCCGTGAAGGCCGACGGGTCGTCCGACTCCCCGAGGAGGGACGGGAGTTGGTCCAGCATCCAGTCCGCCCCCGGGCCCCACGCCGCGGCCTCGACGCACCCCTCGGCGGCGCGTGCCGCGATCCGGACCGTCACCGGCCCGTCGGGCGTGCGGGTGGCCCGCCAGACGGCGCCGCTCTCCACCCGGTACGCGGGATCGCCCGGTCCGCGGCCCAGCACACCCAGGGTGCGCAGGAGGTCGTACGGGCCGGGCGGGGCCCAGGTGCGGATGCGGGGCATCCGTTCAGCCTACGGGAGCCGGGCGGCACGCCGGCCGCCCGTCATCCCGTGGCAGTCGTCACTGGTCCGAGGAGAAGCGCACCGCCGCGGCCGGCAGGTCCGCGCCGCACCACACGCGGATGCCGTCGCGCAGCTCGTTGTCCGCGCCGACGGTGGCCCCGTCGCCGATGACCGCGCCGTGCAGGACCGTACGGGCGCCGATGCGGGCCCCGGCCCCGATGAGCGAGTCGTGGATCTGGGCGCCGGGCTCGACGACCGCGTCCGCCAGGACGGTGCTGCCCACGATGCGCGCGCCCGCGCCGATCCGGGCGCCGGCGGCGACGGCCGTGCCGCCGCTGAGCTTGGCGTCCGCGGCGACGTCGGCGCCGTCCAGTACGAGGTATTCGCCGCGCCGGCCGGGGACGGCCGGGGAGGGCGCGTGGCCGAGGACCAGGTCGGCGGAGCCGCGGACGAACGCCTGCGGGGTGCCCAGGTCGAGCCAGTAGGTGGAGTCGACCATGCCCTGGAGGTGGGCGCCGGACTCCAGCAGGCCGGGGAAGGTCTCGCGCTCGACGGAGACCGGGCGGCCCTGCGGGATGGCGTCGATCACGGAGCGGTTGAAGACGTAGGCGCCCGCGTTGATCTGGTCGGTGACGATCTCCTCGGGGGTCTGCGGCTTCTCCAGGAAGGCGGTGACCCGGCCGGTGCCGTCGGTGGGGACGAGGCCGTACGCGCGCGGGTCCTCGACCCGGGTGAGGTGCAGCGAGACGTCCGCGGAGGTCTCGCGGTGGGTGCGCACCAGGGCCGCGATGTCCAGGCCGGTGAGGATGTCGCCGTTGAAGATCAGTACCGGGTCGTCGGGACCCGAGTGCAACCGGTGGGCGACGTTGCGGATGGCGCCGCCGGTGCCGAGCGGCTCCTTCTCGGTGACGTATTCGAGATGAAGCCCCCATTCCGCCCCATCACCGAAATAAGGCTCAAAAACCTCGGCAAGGTAGGAAGTGGCGAGCACGATGTGCTCCACGCCCGCAGCGCGGGCCCTGGCCAGCTGATGCGTCAGGAACGGCACACCCGCGGCCGGAACCATGGGCTTGGGCGTGTGCACCGTCAGCGGACGCAGCCGGGTGCCCTTGCCGCCGACCAGAAGGATCGCTTCAGTCACCTTTTGTTCTCTGCTTCCTGCTGGGGTCGGCCGGACGGCGGACCAGTGTAGGCAGACGGTTTGCCCGCTTTGCCAGCGGGCTTACCCGCCAGTAGGCGGGGTCTTCCGGCGCCGCCCGGTCTGGGCGCCCGTGCAGGTCACGGGCGCCGACCCCGGACCCTCAGCGTCCCTGGAAGCGGGCGGAGGCGGTGCGCGCCGAGCCGAGTGTGCCGTACAGCGCGGCCCCTGGGCAGCTCGTCACATATCCGTCCCTGTGTCCGGAGATGACATTCAGCCGGACTTTGGTTCCCTTCTTGTAACGGTTGTTGCCGGCCGAGGTCAGAGTGGCTTTGCCGTTCGGATTGCGTCCGTGCAGTCCCAGCTTCCAGGCGGTCAGCTTGCCGAGCGCGTTGAGCGCGGGGGCCGACGGCCTGGCCTTGTCGAAGGTGCCGAGGACGGCGATGCCGGTGGTGTCGTTGTTGAAGCCGAGGGTGTGGGCGCCGATGACGGGCCGGGCGACGCCGCCGGCCCGGCCCTCGAAGATCGTGCCGCACTTGTCGATCAGGAAGTTGTACCCGACGTCCCGCCAGTGGTTGCTCTTGACGTGGTACCGGTAGATGCCGCGGATGATCGCCCCGGACTGGCTGCAGCTGTAGCCGTTGCCGGTGGCGCTGTGGTGCACGAAGGCCGCCTTGACGGTCTTGGTGTACCCGAACTTCGGCTCGCGGAGCTGCTCGTTGGCGCCCCAGCCGAGCCGGGTGATGATCGCCGGCCGCGGCCCGAGCTGCGGCTGCGGCGCGGGCACCTGGCCGCGCTCCTCCTCGCCGGCCGCCGCCAGGTCGGCCTGCAGCGCGTTCGCGGGGGCCGCCGGGATGGCGGTGGCGCCCGGCTGCGCGAGCCCGGCGTTGGCCTCCGCGCTGTCAGCCGCCTCCTGCCCGGCGGCGGCGTTCGGCGCAGGGTCGCGCGGCTTGGCGGGGCGGCCGGGGTCGACCAGCTCCAGGCGCATCCCGTCGGGCAGTTCGGTCACGGCCTGCCGGCCCTGCTCCGGGGCGATCCGCATCTGTACGGCGTCGGAGTCGCCCACCCACAGCGGGGCCGTGCCGCCGCGCGGCTTGTCGCCGCGGCGTTCGGGGGCGTCCAGGTCGGGCGCATCGTCGTAGTGCGTCTGCACGTCCTGCCAGGCACCCCATCGGTGGCTGCCGGTGGCGCGGGTGCGGACCTGCGGCTGGCCGTGCAGCTCGGCCCGGGCGTCGCTCCAGACGACACCGACGAGCGAGAAGGGCCGGACGACCTTGACGGGCATCCCCAGGGGCGCGGCCCTGCCGGCCCGGCCCGAGTGCCCGCCGGGCAGCACACGGTCACGGTGGCCGAGCCGGACGAGCGGCAGGGACTGGGTGCTGCCGGGAACGTCCGCCGCGGCGGCCCCGGGAGCGGCTGCTGCGGGGGCCGGGGCGGGGTTCGCTCCGGCCGGCAGCGCAAGCGGTACGACGAGGGCCGCGAAGGTCGCGGCACCGAGCGAAGTGGCAACAAAGGCACGCATGGCAGCGATCCTGTATGCAGTAGGGCAAATCCGCCATTTGGCATCTGACGCCTCATCGGCGCGGCGGAGGCTCCGGGTACGCCGTACGGCGGCGGGCGGCCCGCGTAGGCTTCCGGGGATGAACGCCACCGACCGAACCCCCGCCGACCTGCTGGGATCCGCGCTCTCCTCGGACCCGGCGCGGCCGCTCGTGACCTTCTACGACGACGCCACCGGCGAGCGCGTCGAACTGTCCGTCGCCACCTTCGCCAATTGGGTGGCCAAGACCGCCAACTACCTCCAGGACGAGCTGTCCGCCGAGCCGGGTGACCGGCTCGCGCTGCTGCTGCCGGCGCACTGGCAGACCGCCGTCTGGCTGCTGGCCTGCTCGTCCGTCGGAGTGGTCGCGGACGTCGGCGGCGACCCGGCGGCCGCGAACGTCGTCGTCAGCGGCCCGGACACCCTGGAGGCGGCGCGCGCCTGCTCCGGGGAGCGGGTGGCGCTCGCGCTGCGCCCACTGGGCGGCCGCTTCCCCGAGCCGCCGGCCGGCTTCGCCGACTACGCCGCCGAGGTGCCGGGCCAGGGCGACCGCTTCGCTCCGTACGTGCCGGTCGATCCGCACGCGCCCGCGCTCGCCGTGGACGGCCGCGAGTTCACCGGCGCGGAGATCGGGACGGCGGCCGTGGAGCTGGCGCAGCTGCCCGAGCGGCAGCGGGTGCTCTCCCCCCTGCCGTACGCGACGTGGGACGGGCTGGCGTACGGGCTGTACGCACCGCTGGCGACCGGCGGCTCGGTCGTCCTGTGCCGCAACGCCGACCGGCTCGACGAGGACGGACTGGCCCGGCGCAAGGAGGCCGAGCAGGTCACGGTGACGGCGCCCGCCGCCGCCTGAGCCCGCTGCCAGGCAGTTCGCGCCCGTCGCCCGACCGGCCCAGTCGGCGCCCTCTGCAGGCGCCGATCCGGGCCGTGCGGTCCAGGATCGTGGGGAGGTACAACCCTGCGCGGGACTCGGCCGTCTGCCCGAGTACCGGGGCCCGGACACGTCACCCGGACCGCGGCACCGAGTGAGACGGCCGTATCCCGTGCGGCCGACGCACGAGGGGTGGACGCAGCCGTGGACAACAGGCCGGAGATCCCCGAAGAACTGCAGCGCTGCAACGAACCGGCGGCCGGCGGCGGCCGGCCCCGGCGGCGGTGGCTGCGCTGGACCGCGGTGGGCGGCGGCGCCGCCGTGCTGGGCACGGCGGCCGTCGGCTGGCTGGCGTACGACAAGCTCAACGGGAACATCACGGCCGACTCCGGCACCGCGGCCCAGCTGCGCGAGTACGAGGCGGAGCGGCCGCCCGCCTCGGCGACGAACGTGCAGAACATCCTGCTGATCGGCTCGGACAACCGCGGCGGCGGCAACCGCAAGTACGGTGCCGACGACGGCACCCAGCGCTCGGACACCACGATCCTGCTGCACCTGGCGGCGGACCGGAAGAGCGCGACGGCGGTCAGCATCCCGCGCGACCTGATGGCGCAGGTGCCGCAGTGCACGAAGCCGGACGGCAGCCGCACGCAGCCGCTGTACACCCAGTTCAACTACGCCTTCGAGGCGGCAGGGCCGGCCTGCACGATCCGCACGGTCGAGCGGATGACCGGCATCCGCATCGATCACCACATGATCCTGGACTTCACCGGCTTCAAGAAGATGGTGGACGCGGTGGACGGCGTGGAGGTCTGCCTGCCGCAGGCCGTCGCCGACCAGGACGCGCATCTGAACCTCGCGGCGGGCCGCCATGTGCTCCGGGGCGAGCAGGCGCTGGGGTACGTACGGACCCGCAAGTCGCTGGGCAACGGCAGTGACACACAGCGGATCGAGCGGCAGCAGCAGTTCCTGGCGGCGCTGGTGAAGAAGGTGCAGGGCAACGGCGTACTGCTCAATCCCACGCGCCTGTACCCGCTCCTGGACGCCGCGACGAGCTCCCTCACCACTGACGAAGGGCTTGCGTCCCTGAAGGGCCTGTTCAACCTGGTGCGCAGCGTCCGCGACATCCCCACGGAAAAGATCCGCTTCCTGACCGTTCCCCGGCAGGCGTACGCGTACAACGTGAACCGGGACGAACTGGTGCAGCCGGATGCGGGCCGGCTCTTCGCGCGGCTGCGTGCCGACCGGCCGGTCCCGGTCCGCCCGGCGCCGACGGAACACACGGACACCACCGAATACGACGACCCGGCCAAGGACCCGCACATCGGACAGACGGATGCCCGTGGGGCGGGCCATTCGAACAGCGGGGACGAAGCTGACAAGCCCGGCCATCATGAATCGGCCACGCCGGGGCCCTCGACCACCTTCCGGGGAACCACAGCAGATCGGGGCATCTGCCAATAAAGCCTTCGCAAAGGGCAGATCCTGGACACGAAAGTATCGGGTGGATTGCCCAGTTGTAGGGACGTGGAATTTGTCACGGGCGTCGCTTGACGCTGAACTGGGCGGATAGTGTGAGCGATCCGGTCCGCACGACTGGCTGACCGCGCACTGCAATCCGACCGACCGAGCGCCTTGAGGGGGCAGGCGCCGCGTGGCACCGACGGAGGACTCACAGCACCGTGGACGCGCAAGGCCGTGGGCAGGCGGGGGACATGGATCCCGCCGATCAGTGGGTGTTCGACCCGAACACCGGCAACTACGAACTGCGACTGGATGCTGGCTCAAAGTCAGCCCCCAGGCAGGCGGGCCGGAGGGCCGCCGCCCCCTCGGCGACCGCTGCGGGGAGCAGCCGGAGAGAGCGGCGGCTCCAGGAGCGCGGCCGGACGGCCGGCTCCGACCGTGACTCACCGACCCGCGAGCTGCCCGCCCAGCGCAACCGCCGGGCCGGCGGCCGCGCGGGGCACCGCGCGGCAGCGGCGGCGGCACCCGCGGCGAGCACCGGCCGGCGCAAGCCCAAGCCGAAGGCAACAAAAAAGAAGAAGGCGCTGTACTGGGGCGCGGGCGTGATGGGCTTCGTCCTGGTCGCCGGCTGCACCGGCGCGTACTTCATGTACCAGCACCTGGACGGCAACATCTCCAAGGTCGACGTCGGTATCAACAACGACGCGGTCACCGAGGGCCCGGTCAACATCCTGATCATCGGGACGGACGCCCGCGAGGGGAAGGGCAACGAGGGCTACGGCGACATGGGGAGCGTCGGCCACGCCGACACCACGATCCTCATGCACGTCTCCGAGGACCGCACCAACGCCACCGCGCTCAGCATCCCGCGCGACATGGTCACCGACATCCCGGACTGCCCGACCACGATGAAGGACGGGACCAAGAAGACCATCCCGGGCGAGACGGGTGTGCGCTTCAACACCAGCCTCGGCCAGGAGGACCGGGACCCGGGCTGCACCTGGCGGACGGTCGAGAAGATGACCGGCGTGAAGATCAATCACTTCATGATGGCGGACTTCAACGCCGTCAAGGAGCTGTCCACCGCGGTGGGCGGCGTCGAGGTGTGCGCCGCCAAGGACATCGACGACCCCAAGTCGCACCTGAAGCTCAAGGCCGGCCGGCACGTCGTCCAGGGCGAGCAGGCGCTGGCGTTCGTACGGACCCGGCACACCGTCGGCTTCGGCAGTGACCTGAGCCGCATCGAGCTGCAGCAGCAGTTCCTCAGCTCGATGATCCGCAAGATGAAGTCCAGCGGCACGCTCTCCAACCCCAGCAAGCTGTGGAGCCTGAGCAACGCGGCGACCAAGGCGCTCACCGTCGACACCGGCATCGGCAGCGCGAGCAAGCTGATGGACCTGGCCAAGGACCTCAGCCGGGTGGACGTCAAGAACGTCACCTTCGCGACTGTGCCCGTTCTGGACAACCCTGAGGACCCCGCGACCGTCATATTGGACAAGGCCAAGGCCGCACCGCTCTTCAAGATGGTCCAGGCCGATCATTCTCTGACGAAGACAAAGAAGGAAAAGAGCAAGAAGAAGCCCAAGCCGGTCACCAAGGCGCCCGCCGCCGAGGTCCGGGTCGACATCTCCAACGGTGGCGGCCCGCTGGGCGCCGCCCAGGAGACCGTCGACTGGCTGCAGAACGACAAGGGTGCGCCGCTGACCACGAACGCCGGCAACGCCGGCACCGCGCTGGACACGACGCGCCTGGAGTACGCGCCCAACCAGGCCGGCCAGGCCGCGACTCTGGCCGAGTGGATGGGCCTGCCCAAGTCCGCAATGAAGCAGACGAACGGCGACGCCGGTCCCAAGGTGCCGATGAAGCTCATCCTCGGCAAGGACTTCACCGGTGCCGGGGAGCCGATAGCGGCGCCCGACAAGGCGCCCGACGGGGTCCAGAACGTCAACGCCGACGACAAGAACGTCTGCGCCAAGTAGGACCGCGCGGGACCAGCACACCAAGTGAAGAACGACCGGCCGCCCTGCCAGGCCGCCGAGCGCACCACCGGATGAAGGAAACGGGGAGGGGCAGCCGATGCGGCAGAGCAGTGTGCGTGGCGACCGATCACGTCGACACCAGCCCGACGCCCAGGAGTTGGGCTGGGACGACAGCCTGTACGAAGGCCGCAGCGGCGGGCGGGGCGGGGACGGCGGCGCGGCCGTCCCCGACGAGTCCGCGGGGCATGGCCGGCGGAAGCGCCGAAGAGGCCGCCGGGTCCTGAAGTGGACCGCCGGCATCGCCGCGCTCCTCGTCCTCGGGACGGCGGGCGCGGGGTATCTCTACTACGAGCACCTCAACGGCAACCTCCGCAAGGGCCTCCTGGACCTCGGCGACGGCGGGCTGAAGAAGCCCGAGCCCAACGCCTTCGGCCAGACCCCGATGAACATCCTGCTGCTCGGCTCGGACAGCCGGAACAGCAAGGCGAACGTCGAGCTCGGCGGCGCGAGGGCGGACGTGGGCCGCAAGCCGCTGGCGGACGTGCAGATGCTGCTGCACGTCTCCGCCGACCGCTCCAGCATGTCGGTGCTCTCGATACCGCGCGACACCCGCGTGACCATCCCCGAGTGCACCGACCCCAAGTCCGGCGAGAAGTACCCGCAGACCACCGGGCCCATCAACCAGTCGCTCCAGCACGGCGGCCCGGGCTGCACGGTCGCCACCTGGAAAGAGCTGACCGGCATCTACATCGATCACTTCATGATGATCGACTTCGCGGGTGTGGTGCAGATGGCCGACGCGGTGGGCGGCGTCCCCGTCTGCGTCGACGGGAACATCTACTCGCACGACAGCAAGGGCCACGGCAGCGGGCTGAAGCTGACGAAGGGCGAGCACAACATCAAGGGCGTACAGGCGCTCCAGTGGCTGCGCACCCGCTACGGCTTCGAGGACAACACCGACATCGGCCGGGCCAAGGCCCAGCACATGTACATGAACTCGATGATCCGTCAGCTCAAGGCGGGCACCAAGCTCACCGACCCGGCCAAGCTCCAGGCGCTGGCGGAGGCCGCCACCAAGGCGCTGACCGTGGACGAGGGCCTCGGCAGCGTGAAGAAGCTGTACGACCTCGGCGGCGACCTCAACCGGGTACCGATCAAGCGCGTCACCATGGCGACCATGCCGTGGTCCTACGGCCCCGGCGAGTCCTACGTCATCCCCAAGCCGGGCGACGCCGAGCAGGTCTTCGCGATGCTGCGCAACGACACCGCGCTGGACGGCAAGGACCGGAAAAAGAAGAAGCCCACCGCCGACCCGAAGCCCACCACGCCCAAGGAACAGCTCCAGGTCACCGTGCAGAACGGCACCAACGGCGCGATCCAGGGCCCGGTGGCCGGCCGCGCGAGCGCCATCCAGGCGCAGCTCGCCACGCTCGGCTACACGGCGGCGGGCACCGACGCCACGCTCATCGCCCAGGCCGACACCACCATCACGTACGGGGGCAAGGACGCCGAGGGCGACGCGCTGGCCGTCGCCAAGGCGCTCGGGCTGCCCAAGAGCGCGGTGAAGGAGTCCAGTTCGGCGCAGGGCATCCGGCTGGTCGTCGGCAACGACTGGCGTACCGGTACCGCGTATCCGGAGACGGCAGGCGGGAAGCAGCAGGCGGAGAAGGCCCCGGAGAGCACGGACACCCTCAACGGCGAGGACAAGAAGGCGTGCATGAAGGTGAACCCGGACTACACCTGGTGAGCATGCCGGCAGACGCAGCGGCGCCCGTATCCCCCGGGGGATACGGGCGCCGCGCTGTACGCAGGGACCGCTAGGCGGTCTCCGCCGGGGCCTTCGTCACCGCCGGGCGGCGGCTGGCGATGACCTTCCTGGCCAGCGAGCGCGGGCTGGTCAGGAAGCCCCAGCCCCACGACATGTGCATGGTCGCCAGCGCGACGGGGATCTGGACGCGCGCCTTCAGGGACAGCCCCTTGCCGGCCGGGACGGAGCCCGCCGCGATGGCCGCGAGGTAGGCGCCCGGGACGACGAAGCCCCACGGCGTCACGGCCGCGCCGACCACGAGGCCCGCGGCGATCGCGCAGACCGCGGTCGGCGGTGCCAGGTAACGGGCGTTGATCGAGCCGGAGTGGTAGCGCGCGACGACGTGCCGCCACTTGCCGTAGTCCTTGTACTGCTTGGCCAGCGCCCTGACGCTGGGCCGCGGGCGGTACCGCACCTTCAGCTCGGGCGAGAACCAGATCAGCCCGCCCGCCTCACGGATGCGGAAGTTCAGCTCCCAGTCCTGCGCGCGGATGAACTCGATGTTGTACCCGCCCTGCTGCTCCAGCGCCTCGCGCCGGAAGACGCCCAGGAAGACGGTCTCGGCGGGGCCGGCCTGGCCACCGGTGTGGAAGGCCGCGTTGCCCACCCCGATCTTCGAGGTCATGGCGGCCGCGACGGCCTCCTCCCAGGCGTTCTCGCCCTCGGCGTGCATGATGCCGCCGACGTTCTGCGCGCCGGTCTCCTCCAGGAGGCGCACGGCCGTCGCGATGTAGTTGGGCGACAGCATGCCGTGGCCGTCCACCCGCACCACGATGGGGTGCCGGGACGCCTCGATCGCGGCATTCAGCGCAGCGGGCGTACGCCCGGTCGGGTTGGGCACGGTGTGGACCCGCGGGTCCTCCCGTACCAGCTCGGCGGCGATCTCGTCGGTGCGGTCCGTGGACGGCCCGAGCGCGATCACCACCTCCATCTCACCGTCGTACTCCTGCTCCAGGATGTGGCGCACGGAGTCGCGCAGATGACGTTCCTCATTGAGCACCGGCATGATCACGGAGACTGCGGGATGCCGGCTCGGCGTGGCGTGGGTCGCGTTCATCAATGTCACGTTACCGCGAACGGGCGTACGGGACCGACGGCAGCCGAGTGGCGCGGTGGACCGGTGCGGCGTGTGATGACAGTCAGCCGATCATACGGACGTACTGTCATCTTTCCCCGTTTTCGAGGAGGTGCCCTCTATGCCCGAGCCGCCCCGCAC
>NZ_NHSG01000376.1:0-4437 GCF_020024005.1 Streptomyces purpurogeneiscleroticus | reverse complement strand
TGCGGCTCCGGGGGGAGCGGGGGAGGCGGCGACGACCGGGGCAGTGGCTTCCGCGCACCGGACGTCCCCATGAAGAAGACGCTCGGCAAGGGGGAGGGCCAGGTCAACATCATCGCCTGGGCCGGCTACGCCGAGGACGGCTCCAACGACCCCAGGACCGACTGGGTCCACCCCTTCGAGAAGCAGACCGGCTGCAAGGTCAACACCAAGATCGCGGGGACCTCCGACGAGATGGTCTCGCTGATGAAGACCGGCCAGTACGACACGGTCTCCGCCTCCGGCGACGCCACCCTCCGCCTGATCGCCTCCGGCGACGCCGCCCCCGTCAACACCGAGCTCGTCCCGAACTACAAAGACGTCTTCGCGGGCCTCAAGAAGCAGCCGTTCAACTCCGTCGACGGGCAGATGTACGGCATCCCGCACGGCCGCGGCGCCAACCTCCTCATGTACCGCACCGACAAGGTCAAGCCGGCCCCCGACTCCTGGCGGGCCGTCTTCGAGGACGCCCCGAAGCACGCCGGCAAGGTCACCGCCTACGACTCGCCCATCTACATCGCCGACGCCGCGCTGTACCTGATGAAGACCGAGCCGCAGCTGGGCATCGAGAACCCCTACGCGCTGGACCAGAAGCAGCTGGACGCTGCCGTCGCGCTCCTGAAGAAGCAGCACGGCAACATCGGCGAGTACTGGAGCGACTACCAGAAGGAAGTCACCGCCTTCAAGGGCGGCGACAGCGTCATCGGCACCACCTGGCAGGTCATCGCCAACCTCACCAAGGCCGAGAAGGCCCCGGTCAAGGCCGTCCTGCCCAAGGAGGGCGCCACCGGCTGGTCGGACACCTGGATGGTCGCCGCCAAGGCCGAGCACCCCAACTGCGCCTACAAGTGGCTCGACTGGATCGTCTCGCCCAAGGTGAACGCCCAGGTTGCCGAGTACTTCGGTGAGGCCCCGGCGAACGCCGCGGCGTGCAAGGAGACGGCCGACCCCAAGCACTGCGCCACCTACCACGCCGATGACGAGAGCTACTACAAGCGCGTGCATTTCTGGACCACCCCCGTGAAGCAGTGCCTGGACGGCAGGACAAACGTGCAGTGCACCGACTACGCCCAGTGGACACGCGCCTGGACGGAGATCAAGGGCTGAGCGCGCCCCGGTGACCCCGGTGCCTTCGACTTCGGATACGTCGGCTTCGGAGACTTCCGCCTCGATGACTTCGACGACTTCTGCGACTTCTGCGACTTCGGCGAGTTCGGTGCCTGCGGGGCGCTCCCGCGCGGGGGCGCGGCTGAGACTGGCGGCGCTGCTCACGCCACCTCTGCTGTGGCTGGGCCTCGCCTACCTCGGCTCGCTCGCCGTGCTGCTCCTGTCCGCCTTCTGGACCACCGACAGCTTCACCTCCGACGTCGTCCGTATCTGGAACACCGACAACTTCCGCACCGTCCTCACCGATCCCGTCTACCGCACCATCACCTTGCGCACCCTCGGCGTCGCCGTCGCCGTCACCCTGATCGACGCCCTCCTCGCCCTGCCCATGGCCTTCTTCATGGCGCGGGTGGCGTCGGGGCGGTGGCGGCGCGCCCTGCTCGTGGCCGTGCTCATGCCCCTGTGGGCCGGCTACCTCGTCAAGGCGTACGCCTGGCGCGTCATGCTCGGCGAACACGGCCTGGTCAACGCGGTACTCGCCCCGCTCGGCCTGACCGGCCCCGGCTACGGCCTGCCCGCTGCCGTCCTCGTCCTCGCCTACCTCTGGCTCCCCTACATGATTCTCCCCGTCTTCGCCGCCCTGGGGCGGCTGCCCACCCCGCACCTGGAGGCATCCGCCGACCTCGGCGCCGGCGCCTGGCGCACCCTGCGCCTCGTCGTCCTGCCCGCCGTGCGCCCCGCCCTGCTCGCCGGCTCCGTCTTCACCTTCTCCCTCAGCCTCGGCGACTATCTGACCGTCCAGATCGTCGGCGGCCGCACCCAGTTGCTCGGCAATGTCATCGCGTCACAGGTGACTCTCGACCTCCCGCTGGCCGCCGCGCTCTCGGCCGTGCCGGTCGTGCTGGTCGTCTGCTACCTGGCGGCCGTACGGCGCGCGGGTGCGCTGGATTCACTGTGACCCCCTGTACTCAGTGCCGCGGTCCCCTGCTCAGCAGATTCCGTACTCAGCGTGGTGACCTTGTACTCACAGTGACAACGGGCCGCCGGACGCCCCGGTTCCCGCCACCGAGGAGGATTTTGAGGTGCATCTGACCCGCACCGCCCGCGTCGTGCTCGGCGTGCTCATGGCCGCCGGGCTGGCGGTCGTCCACGTGCCCCTGCTCCTGGTCCTCCTCAACTCCTTCAACGCCGACCGCTCCTTCGCCTGGCCACCCAGCGGGCTGACCGGTGAGTGGTGGGTCCGCGCCGCGCACAGCCAGGGCGTACGGGACGCCCTGTGGACGTCCCTGCAGGCCGGCCTCGCCGCCACCGGCATCGCGCTCGTCCTCGGCGTACTGGCCGCCTTTGCCGTTCACCGGCACCGCTTCTTCGGCCGGCAGACGGTCTCGTTCCTGGTCGTGCTGCCCATCGCGCTGCCGGGCATCGTCACCGGCATTGCGCTCAACGCGGCCTTCCGCACCGTCCTGGACCCGTTCGGCATCGGCTTCGGCCTGTTCACCGTGATCGTCGGCCATACGACCTTCTGCGTCGTCATCGTCTTCAACAACGTCGCCGCCCGGCTGCGCCGTATCGCGCCCTCGCTCGCCGAGGCATCCGCCGACCTGGGCGCCCGCCCCGCCCAGACCTTCCGCCACGTCACGCTGCCCGCGCTGCGCTCGGCCCTCTTCGCGGGCGCCCTGCTCGCCTTCGCGCTCTCCTTCGACGAGATCGTGGTCACCACGTTCACCGCGGGTCCGGGCACGAAGACGCTGCCCATCTGGATCTACGAGAACCTGGCCCGCCCGAACCAGGCCCCCGTCATCAACGTCGTCGCCGCTCTGCTCATCGCCCTGTCGGTGATCCCGGTGTACGTGGCCCAGCGGCTGTCGTCGGACTCGGCCGGGGGACGGCTCTGATCGCGGCGGGGAGGCGGCAGGAATGGCCTACTGGGCGTTCTCCGCGAGCCACTTGCGGGCGATCTCGTCCAGCTCGGCATCCCGGCCCGCGAGCATCATGCGGATCATCTGGGCATCACCGCGCAGCGACCAGGCCGGGTGTCCGAAGGTGGCCGGGTTGTTGCCTTCAATGAGGAAGTGCGCGGGCCAGGCCGTCCCGTAACCGATCAGCGGCAGCCCGAGCAGCAGCTTCCGGCGCCGCCGTATCAGCCCGTACGCCGAAACCGCGAGCCCGGTGAGCGTGCCCGTCAAGTGCACCCACCGGGTCGCGGCCTTGGAGTGCATCGCGACGTAGTACGGCCAGAAGTCCTCGTAGGTGGCGAATTCCCGTGTCGTCATGGGCGCACCGTAGTCCGGCGCGCGACGGCTGTCAGCGTCCGCAGTGGTCAGTGGCGTCCGGCGAGCGACTTCCGCGCGACGGGGAAGTCGAAGTACGTGTCGGGGAACGTCTCCGGCTGGTAGGTGAAGTGCCACCACTCGTTCTCGTAATTCACAAATCCGGTCTTCTCCAGCCCCTCCTTCAGAAGCAGCCGGTTCTTCCGCTGCTCTCCCTTGATGCGCGGGTCGAGGGTGTGCGCCAGGGTGTCGAAGCAGTCGAACCCGGTGCCCATGTCGAGCGAGTTGTCGGGGAACCGCTCGTCCTGCGGGCCGTAGCAGGGACGCAGCGGCTCACCGGGCACGTACGGGCGGGTCGGCAGCGCCGGCAGCTTCGCCAGGGTCAGGTCCACCGTGCTGCCCCGGCTGTGCCCGGACTTCTCTGCGATGTACCCGTCCTCGAAGAGCGTCGACTTGTCGACCTGTGGATAGAACTCGCCCTTCATGCGCTGGTCGTCCAGGTCCTTCGCCCACTCCACGAAGTGGTTCACCGCCCGCTGCGGCCGATAGCAGTCGTACACCTTCAGCGTGTAGCCCTCCTTGAGGAAGGCCACCTGCGCCCGGTGCAGTGCCTCCGCCGCGTCCCGCGTCAGGATGCACATCGGCTTCTGGTAACCGGTGACCGGTACGCCCAGGAAGTTGTGCGGCGTGTAGTACCGGATCTCCTGACGGATCGTCGGATCCACATCCCGCAGCGCCACGAACTCCTCGGGCGCCTTCGGGTCCTTGGCCCCCTCCGCCGGCACGGCCGGTGCAGAGGACGGCGTTCCGTCCGGCTGCTGGGCCTCGGCCCCCGAAGGCAGCGCGGCGACGGTGACCAGGGTGGCGGCGGTGACGGCGAGGCCGCGCAGCGCGGCAGCAAGTCTTGGCATGCCCATCGTCTACCAGGCCCGCCCCGGCCGGCGGAAGACCACCACGCGCCGCCGAAAGCGTTGCGCCCCGCCCGAACACCGCGTCAGCGCGCCGCCAACTCCACCCCCGCCGA
>NZ_NHSG01000375.1:0-58417 GCF_020024005.1 Streptomyces purpurogeneiscleroticus | reverse complement strand
TGGTGGTCGCGGCACCCCTCGCGGCACCCCTCGCGCCGCCGGAAGCGGCCTCCGCGCCCCGGCCGTTCAGGGGGCAAGTCCCGGTCGCCGCCGAGCAGGCCGCGCCGGGCACGCTGGTCACCGGCGAACCGGGCGCCGACCAGATCGTGGCAGACAAGCTGTTCACCGGCGAACCCGGCGCCGATGTCTTCGACGCGCTGCGCGCCACCCGCGCTCGTATCGATCTCACGCCCGGCCAGCCCGACCTCTCCGCGTTCCCTCGCGCGGCCTGGCTGCGCGCCGAACGGGCCGTGCTCGCCGCACTGTCCGCCGAGAACCTCGGATACGGCGACCCCCGCGGCGCTCTGGCGCTGCGCCGCGCCGTTGCCGGCTGGCTGGCGCGCAGCCGCGGCATCCGGGTCGATCCGGACGAGGTGCTGATCGTCGCCGGCACCGCGCAAGCGCTCACCCTGCTGCACCCCGTGCTGCGGGCGGACGGCATCGAGAGTGTTGCGGTGGAGGACCCCGGCTCGCTCGGCACCCGCCAGCACCTGCAGAACGGCGCTCTGGCCACCCCACCGGTGCCGGTGGATGACAACGGGGTACGCGTCGACGCACTGCGCGCCACCGGCGCCCGCGCGGTACTGCTCACGCCCGCCCACCAGTTCCCCACGGGCGTGGTGACGAGCGGCGAACGCCGCCGCGAGCTCCTGCGCTGGGCGGCGGACGGCGGGCTGATCGTGGAGGACGACTACGATGCGGAACACCGCTACGACCGGCCACCGGTGCCCGCGCTGCGCGCGTTGCTCGCCGACCGGCTGTGTTACATGGGCAGCGTCTCCAAGCTGCTCGCCCCCGCATTGCGCATCGGCTGGGTGGTACCACCGCCCCGCTACCGCGAGGCTCTTACCGACGCGAAACGCTTCACCGACCTCGGCAATGCCGTGCTCCCGCAACTCGTGCTCGCTCAACTCATGGAATCGGGCCAACTGGAGCGGCATTTGCGGCTGCTTCGCGGTCGCCACATGCGCCGCCGCGACGCGATGATCGGTGCCATCACCGAACACCTGCCGGGCGCGGTCGTGCACGGCACGGCGGCAGGTCTGCACCTCACCGTCACGTACGCGCCGGCAGTTCCCGACACCGAGCTCGCCGCTGCCGCGCTGGCCCGCGGCGTGAAGTGCCAGCCCCTGTCCTGGCACCGCCAGCTGCCCGGCCGCCCCGGCCTCGTCCTCGGTTACGCCGCCGGCTCCCCTGGCACCATCACCGAAGGGGTAGCGGCCCTCGGCCAGGCACTGCGCGAGCTGGCCTGAGGCCCTCGGGGGAGTGCAGGGCCACGGCGTGGTGCCCAGTACTTCACTTCTTCTCTGGGGCCGGCGTCAGCGTGCCCAAGCAGGGCGGCCAGGTCATGCCGTCCTCCCCGGCCGGACGTGGAGTTCGACGGACATGCCCGGTGGGGCGGAGCGGGACAGGTGGCGGGAGGTGTACTGGCGCAGGCCGCCGGCGCGGAGTGCGTCGCGTACGGCGTCGCCGTCGATGTACTTGTCGTGGATCTCGATGAGGACGCGGTCCACCCGGTGCAGCCAGTCCGGCCGGTCGGTGAGCAGTGGCAGCTCGCCGCCCTCGATGTCGATTTTCATCAGGTCGACGTGCTCGATGCGGTGGCGCTCCAGGATGGCGGCGACGGTGTCCGCCGGGACGGTGGTGAGCTCGCGTGGCATGGCCTGTTCGATGCGGTGCGGGAGGGAGAGGCGGCGCCGGCCCACGGACTCGACTGCGGTAGCGGTGCACCAGTAGCCGCTGATGTAGAAGTCCAGTGGTTCGGTGGTGGCGGCCGCGGCACACTCCTCGATACGCCAACGAGCGTCGGCGCGGGCCGCGTTGTGACGCAGTACCTGCACGTTCTCGGCCAGCGGCTCGACCGCGACCAGGGTGTCGGGACGGTGCCGGGCGGCGAGGTAGGCCGAGGCCAGCCCGCAGTTGGCACCGATGTCGACGATGGTGCGCAGCCGTCCTCCGCACTCCGCCGGCAGTTCGTAGCAACGGTTGAGGAAGACTTCCTTCAGTACGGTGAGGTCGCTCTGATTGGCACGCAGCACGATGTCGGCGTGGTCACCGCCGGGAATCCGCCACCTCTGACGGATCAGTGTGCTGCTGTCCAGTGGGGTTCCCAGGAGTCCGGCGAAGTGCCGGGCCGTCCAGTACGGGGCGTGCAGCCTGCTGAGGCCCATGGCCCGGGAGGCGGCGCGGGCCATGTGGCCCAGGCACCGCGCACCCTCGCGGGCAACGACTGCGGGCACGCCGCGTCCGGCTTCGATATCCGCGTCATTGCGGAGGTAACGGAACGTCACGACGATATTTGATCACTCACGGAGGGTGATACTGCGAAACGGTGAAGGGCGTGTTGTATGCCGCCGGCAGGTGATGTGACCTGGCACTCTTACGCTTCGAGGGGCTGCCCGAAGCCGCGCCGCAGGATGGCCCGAAGGGCGGCAGCGCCCTGCTGGCGGGCCAGTTCCATTCCTCGCCGGGCGATGTGGTCGCACTGCACGAGCGGCTCGGCCTGCGGCCGCCCGAGGTGCACGGCGGCTGGTTCGAGGACACCCTCCCCAGCAGCCTGCCCGAGCGGATCGCCTCCTGTTACTCCTGCCGGCCTGCCGGGACTATTTCGGCGGCCCGCCGCCGATGACGGTGGTCAGCGAGGAGTTCGGGTGGGGAATGGGCCGCTATCAGGCGGCGGCGGCCGGTGCCGCCGAGGCCCGCTGAACCCGCCCGGCACGCCCTCTCCCGCCGCCGACAGGGTTGCGCTGATCACCGGAGCCGGCGGCGGGCTCGGCCGGGCGACCGCATTGCGGCTGGCGGCCGACGGGTACGCCGTAGCAGCGCTCGACGTCGATCGCGCGGCCGTGAAGGAGACGGTCGCGCAGGTCGAAGCGGCGGGAGGTACGGCGCTGCCCTGCGTGACCGACCTGCGGGACGCGGCCGCCGTCGAGGCCGCGTTCGCCACCGTCACCGCACAGCTCGGCCCGGTGACAGCCCTGGTCAACAACGCCGCCATCTACCCGGCACGGCCGTTCACCGACGTACCACTGACCGAGTACGACGAGGTGCACGCCGTGAACCAGCGCGCCTACTGGATCACGGCACAGCAGGCGGCCAGGCAGATGGCGGACCGCGGGGGCGGGGCCGTCGTCAACATCGCCTCCATGACCATGCACGGGGGCTGGTCCGACCTGGCCGCCTACGTCACCACCAAGGGCGCCGTCACAGCCCTGACCAAGGCCCTCGCCCGCGAGCTCGGCCGGCACGAGATCCGGGTCAACTGCGTCTCTCCCGGCGCGTTCCCCACCGCCGCCGAGACCATTCACCCCGACCCCGCGGCATACAACGCCTTCGTCCTCGCACATCAGGCACTGCAACGCCGTGGCCGACCGGCAGAACTGGCCGCGGTGGTCTCGTTCCTCTGCGGACCCAATGCCTCGTTCGTCACCGGGCAGACCATCGAGGTCAACGGCGGCTGGGTGATGACCTGACCGCTGTCCGCACACTGCGGGGGACGCCAGTGCGTCCGGGGTGAGCGCGCCGGTTCCAGCGGATCCGCTCACTGGAAAGCCGGCAGGACCTCCTTGATGAACAGCTCCAGGGACGCGCGCTTCTCCTCGTGCGGCAGGCTGTTGTCGATCCAGAAGCTGTACTCGTCGATGCCGAGCTCCTGGTAGGAGCGCAGCCGGTCGATGACTTCGGCGGGGGTGCCGATCACCGCGGTCTTGTGCAGCGACTCCGGCGCGAACTCCGGACGGTCCTCGAACTTCGACTCCGGGCTGGGATCGAGAAATCCGTTCACCGGGGTCGTCTTGTTGCCGAACCAGGCGTCGAAGGTGCGGTAGTAGCGGTTGATCGCCTCCGCGGCCGGGCGCCAGCCGTCGGGCTCGTCGGGGGAGTGGACATGGGTGTGCCGCAGCACCATCAGGTCGGGGCGCGGCACCTCGGGGTGGTTCGCCACCGCCGTCTCGAACTTCCGCTTGAGGTCCACGACTTCCTCGTCGCCCTTCATCAGCGGGGTGACCATGACGTTGCAGCCCTGGGCCACCGCGAAGTCGTGGGAGTCGGGGTCGCGCGCGGCGATCCACATGGGCGGGGTGGGCTGCTGCACCGGCTTGGGCACGCTGGTCGACGTCGGGAACTGCCAGATCTCGCCGTCGTGTGCGTAGTCGCCCTGCCAGAGCGCCCGGACAGCCGGCACGAGCTCGCGCAGATGCTTGCCGCCCTCGCGGGCCGACAGCCCGCCCGCCATGCGGTCGAACTCGAACTGATGGGCCCCGCGGGCGAGTCCGACCTCCATGCGGCCGTTGCTGATGACGTCGAGCAGCGCGCATTCACCGGCGACCCGGACCGGGTGCCAGAACGGGGCGACGATGGTTCCCGCGCCCAGCCGGATGGTCGAGGTCTTCGCGGCCAGGTGCGCGAGCAGTGGCATCGGGCTGGGGGAGATCGTGTACTCCATCGCGTGGTGCTCACCGATCCACACGGTGCTGAACCCGCCGTCCTCGGCCATCAGCGTCAGCTCGGAGAGGTTCTCGAAGAGCTGCCGGTGGCTGACCTCCTCGTCCCAGCGCTCCATGTGCACGAACAATGAAAACCTCATGACTGCTCCTCGTTTGCAACATTCATCTCAAGCAGAGTGACATCCCCCGTCGCCCAGTGCGTCCGGGGGACCTCGTGGACGACGACACGGATGTACTCGGGCCGGGTGTCGGTGGTGCGGAGGACCGCGGCGTGCACCTCGTGCATCAGGTTCCGGAGCTGCGCCGGGGTGCGGCCCTCCGCGATGGTGATGGCGACCTGTGGCATGTCGGCTCCCTCAGCTCCGCATCGTGAACGGGTCGGCCACGGGCTCCTCGCTCGTGTTGATCCAGACGCTCTTGAGCCGGGTGTACTCCTTGATCGTCTCGGTGCCGTGCTCGACGCCGACGCCGCTGGTCTTGAAGCCCTGCCGCGGTGACATCGGGGACATGGCCCGGTAGGTGTTGACCCAGACGGTCCCGGCATCCAGGCGCGCCGCCATCCGGTGCGCCCGCGAGAGGTTCTGCGTCCAGACGCCGGCCGCGAGACCGTACTCGGTGTCGTTGGCCAGGCGGATCACCTCCTCCTCGGTGTCGAACGGCATGACCGCCAGGACCGGGCCGAAGATCTCCTCGCGTACGACACGCATGCCGTTGTCGACGTCCACGAGGATGGTGGGCTCGTAGAAGTAGCCGCCGAGGCCGCCGTCGGTGGGGTGCCCGCCGGTCAGTACCCGGGCGCCTTCGCTGCGGCCGAGGTCGACGTACCCGGCCACCTTGTCCCGCTGGGCCTCGAAGGCGAGCGGGCCGAGCTCGGTCGCCTCGTCCATGGGGTCGCCGATACGGATCGTCTTCGCGCGCTCGGAGACTCGCTCCAGCAGCTCGTCGTAGACCGACCGGTGCGCGAACACGCGGCTGCCGGCGATGCAGGTCTGTCCGGCGGCGGCGAAGATGCCGGCGACCACTCCCATCGCCGCGTTCGGGATGTTGGCGTCCTCGAACACGATGTTGGGCGACTTGCCGCCGAGTTCGAGGGTCGAGCCGACGAAGCGGCCCGCGGTCGCCGAGGCGATGCGCGATCCGGTGGCGGTGCTGCCCGTGAACGAGATCTTCGCGAGGTCAGGGTGGTCGACGAGGGCCTGCCCGGCCTCGGCGCCGAACCCGGTGACGACGTTCACCGCACCCGGCGGGAAGCCTGCCTCCAGCGCCAGCTCGGCGAGCCTGAGCACCGTGGCCGAGGTGTACTCGGAGGGCTTGATCACGACGGTGTTGCCGGCGCAGAGAGCCGGTGCCAGTTTGCTGCTGGTCAGCGTCAGCGGAGAGTTCCAGGGCGTGATCGCTCCGACGACGCCCAGCGGCTCCCGTGCCGTGTAGTTCAGCACCCGGCGGTCGGAGGTCGGGACGACGTCGCCGTGGATCTTGTCCGCCAGGCCGGCGTAGTAGTGGTAGTACTCCGGCAGGCCGGCCAGCTGTCCGCGCATCTCGCGCAGCAGCTTGCCGTTGTCCTGCGTCTCCATGCGGGCGAGCTCTTCGGCGTTCTCGGCGATCAGGTCACCGAGGCGGCGCAGCAGGTGTCCGCGGCGCGTCTGGCTGAGGTCGCGCCAGCGCGGGTCCTCGAACGCCTCCTTCGCGGCGGCCACGGCCCGGTCGATGTCGGCGGCATTCCCGCGCGCCGCCCGGTAAAGAACCTGGCGCGTGGCCGGGTTGGTGCTCTCGAAGTACTCGCCCGAGGCGGGCGCGACCCACCTCCCGCCGATGAAGTGCTGCGACGTGTCGATCTCAGGCATGTGCGCACTCTCCGATGAAAGTGGTGAGGGAGCCGACGAACGCCTCGGGGCGCTCGACGGGCAGCATGTGACGCGCCTCGGGGATGACCACCGCGCGGCAGTCCGGAAGCGCCGCGGCGAGCCGACGGGTCATCGCGGGGGTGGAACCCGGATCGTTCTCACCCGTCACCGCCAGCGCGGGCACGGTGATCGCGCCCAGGTCCGGCCCGAGCTCGGCGTCTGCCGTGGCGAAGATGCGGTAGCAGTTGAGGAAGGAGCTGACGTCGTTGGCCCGCAGCGTGGCCTCGGTGCGGGCGACCCGGGCCGGGGCGACGTCGGTACCGGCGTACCAACGCTCCAGGGACGCGGCGGTACTCGCCGCGAAGTCGGCCTCCGCGGCGCGCAGCCGGGCGAGGACGGACGCCCGCTCCTCGGACGTCCGCTCGCACACCGAGCTGACCGAGGTCAGCGTGGCCACCAGCTCCGGCCGGTGCAGCGCCAGGTGCTGGGCGACCAGCGCGCCCAGCGAGAAACCGACCAGGTGCGAGCCCGCCGGAATCCCACCGGCCACCCCGTCGGCCAGGTCTGCGAGTGTCACCCCGTCGCGCGCCGGTGGGCGGGAGCCGTGGCCCGGCAGGTCGGGGGTGAGCACGGTGAATCGGTCGGCCAGCAGTGCGGCGGCGGGCTCCCACATGGTGTGGTCGAGCCCCACGCCGTGCAGCAGCACGATGGTCGGCTTGCTCATCAGTGCCTACTGCTCGGTCGAGAGCGGAGCCAGGCGCTGCTGGGGGCGTCCCTGGGCGGCGGCGGCAAGCGCGATGACGATCTCGTCGGGGTGGGGAGCGTCGGTGATCCGGACCTCGGTGGTCTGGTGGTGCGAGCGGATCGTGGCGTCGGTGATGTGCTTCAGCGGGATGTCGAACACCACGCCGGCGGCTCCGCGCTTCTCGACGGCCGGCAGCAGGGTGGTGGCGTTGGCGGCCTTGCGGAAGTGGTCACCGAACTGGAGTGTGTGGATCAGCGCCGAGCCGTGCTCGATCTCGCCGTCCAGGCCGACGATGGCCGCCTTGCCGTACGCCTCGGCGGGGGCCCCGAGGGCGTCGAGCACCGCCGGGGCCAGCAGCGCGCCGACGTCGGAGGCGTTGGCTTCGATGCCGGGAGCGAGGTCCTCGACGAAGCCCTGACCGGCCCACGGGTTCTCGATCACGGCTGCGACGACGGCGATCCGGGCGGGCGGGCTGACCTCGCGGCCGCCTTCCGTGCGGATCTCCTCGACGGTGGTCACAATCTTGCGGACGTTCATGCGGGGACTTCCTCCAGTGTTTCGGTGGTGACGACAGGGTCGGTCTTGCGGTCCCCGATACGGGGGTGCGGGCGGGGTCCCGTCGACGCGGCGGCGATGACGACGATCTCGTCCGCACGCGGTGCGTCGGCAACGCGGGCGCTGATGGTCTGGTAGTGACTGCGCGTTGCGGCGTGTGTCTTGTGCCAGAGCGGGACGACCAGCGTCTCGCCGGCTTCGGCGCGCGTGTCGGCGAAGCAGATGATCGATTCGCCCTGGAGGAATTCCCGGACGAGGTTGCCGAAGTACGGCGTGTGGATGAGGGCTCCGGCGTGCTCGATCTCGCCCGCCGTGCCGACGATCGCAGCCTTGCCGAAGGCTTCGATCTCCGTCACGCCGCCCAGTGCCTCGATGAGGCGGTCGGCGAGCAGCCGCGCGAGTACCGGGGCGACCCGGCCCTGCTCCGCGGACAGATCGGCCGATGGGCCGGCGCCCACCCAGGGATTCCGCACTACGGCGGCGACGCTGGCTCGCCTCGCGGGCTGTGCGGGGGCCTCGCCCGCCTCGGTGAGGACGACGTCGCGGTAAAGCACGAGCTTTCGGAGGCCGATGCTTTCGTCAGGACGTTCCGTGATGCGCTCTTGCATGCCACAGGACGATAAGTACGCCTCTTGCATCGGTCAAGGGGGTGCGTGGCGAGAGTTCTCCGCGCCTCCGTCCGAACCCCTTGCTGGCGCCTCCATACTGCATCTGAGCTGGACATTCTGGAGCGTGAGCGATCGGGTCGAGATTCCGGTGCGACAGACTCTTGACGCTCAACCTGTGACATGCCTTACTGCTTCTTGTATGCCAGTTCAGGCAGCCGTCGAATCCCGGACTCAAGGAGTTTCATGTCCAGTCCCCCTAGACCGGGTGCGGAAATGGCCCCTGTGACGCCGTCCGGGGGTGCTGACGAAAGCACCTCCCCCGTGGGCAGGCTCGGCTCCGTCTTCTGGTCCTCGCTCGGCATCTCCGCCCTCTTCGTCGGCTGGGCGGTGGTGTTCACGGACAACCTCAACGAGGTCACCACCGCCTCCCTGGACTGGGTGACGGCCACCTTCGGCTGGACCTATCTGGTGGTCACCCTCGCCATCCTGGTCTTCCTGGTGTTCCTGGCCTTCGGCCCCGCCGGTGAGATCCGGCTCGGCAAGGACACCGACCGCCCCGAGTTCTCGACGCCGACCTGGTTCGCCATGATTCTCAGTGCGGTCATGGGCATCGGACTGGTCTCCTACGGCGTCGCCGAACCGATCTCCCACCTCGCGACGCCGCCGCACGGCCTCGCGGAGCCGAACACACCGGCGGCAGCTGTCCGGGCCCTGCAGTACTCCTACTTCGACTGGGGCCTGCACGCCTGGGCGATCTTCGCCGTCTTCGGTCTCGCCATCGCGTACTCGACCCACCGCAAGGGCCGCCGCACTCTGGTCAGCCAGCTGTTCGTACCGCTGCTGGGCGACCGGGTGAACGGGCCGGTCGGCAAGGCGATCGACGTGCTCGCCGTGTTCGCGACGCTCTTCGGCACCACGACGTCCCTCGGCCTGGGCGCGCTCCAGGTCAACAACGGTCTGGGCACCCTGTTCGGGATCCCGGTCAACTCGATGACGCAGGTGCTCATCATCGCCGCCGTCACGTCCCTCTTCACGCTCTCGGCCGTGACGGGTGTCAGCAAGGGAATCAAGTTCCTGAGCCAGGGCAGCTCACTGCTCGCGGTCGCGTTGTTCGTCTTCATGCTGATCGTCGGCCCGACCGTCTTCATCGCGAACCTGTACACCGAGTCCATGGGCCGGTGGGCCACCGACTTCTTCCGGATGAGCCTCCAGGGCACCGCGTTCGGCGGGCTGGAGTGGATGCAGCTGTGGACCTACTTCATGATGGCCTGGTGGGTGTCCTGGGGCGCCTTCGTCGGTGTCTTTCTCGCCCGCATCTCCCGTGGCCGCACCATCCGCGGGTTCATCATGGGCGTCCTGGTCGTCCCCAGCGTGGTGTTCTTCACGTGGTTCACCGTCTTCGGCGGCACGGCGATCCACGTCGACCTGTTCCAGGGCGGCGACATCGCCGAGCAGACCACGGCCGACGTCAACAGCGCGTTCTTCGCGACCCTGGAACACTTCCCCCTCGCCGGCGTCACGTCGGTGATCGCGATCATCCTGGTCGTGCTGTTCTTCGTCTCCGGTGCGGACGCCAACACCTACGTACTGTCCATGATGACCTCGGACGGGTCGCTCACCCCGCGCCGTCCGGTGCTCATTCTCTGGGGCGTCCTCACCGGTGTCACCGCCGTGGTGCTCATGCTCGCCGGCGGACTGACTGCCCTTCAGAACACCGTCATAGTCACGTCGTTGCCGTTCCTCGTGATCATCGCCGGCCTGGCGGTGTCCTTCTGGAAGGAACTGGGCGCAGACCGAAAGGAGAAGACTGATGTCGCACACTGAAACGCGTCGCGGACTCATCGAGAAGGTGTGGGCCGCGGCCTGGGAACAGGGCGATGTCGACGCCCTCGACCAGCTGCTGAGCCCGGACTACCGCCGCCATGGCACGGACGCGGGCCCGCAGGACCTGAGTACCTTCAAGGCATCGATCGTCTCGACCCGAGCGGCGTTCCCGGACCTGGCCACGGCCATCGACGACCTCGTGGTCGACGGCGACAGAGCGGCGATCCGCTGGCACAGCAGCGGAACCCATGTGAACTCGTTTCTCGGTGTCCCCGCCACCGAGCGGCGTGTCGAGGTGAGCGGTGCCACCTTCGCCCGGTTCGAGGGGGACCGCATCGTCGAGGAGTACGTGACCTGGGACCCGAGGGCGCTGCTCTCGGCGCTCGGCATCATCCGGGTGGCACAGGACTGACGGCCTGCCGGCCAAGTGGCACAGGACTGACGATCAACATGACAAGGAGCATTTCCATGGCACCGCTGTCCACGCAGCCCGACATCGACCTGATGAAGCAGGTCAACCGGCAGTTCGTCACCGGCGTCACGGTCGTGACCGCGATGGACGGCGAGACCCCCAGGGGGCTGGCGGTCAACGCGTTCTCGAGCATCTCGCTCGACCCCGCCACCGTGATGGTGTGCGTCCAGCGCACCTCGTCCACGCACGACTGTCTGTTCCGGGCGGGTCACCTCGCGATCAACATTCTCTCTACGGAACAACTCGACGTAGTGCGCACGTTCGCGCAGAAGTCCGATGATAAGTTCAAGGATCTGGACTGGGAGCGCGGCCCGTTCGGGAGCCCACTGATCGCCCGGAGCAGCGCGCAGATGGAGGTCGAGATCCGCGAGCGGCTCCAGGCCAGCACCCACACCGTCTTCATCTGCCGCGTGGTGCATGCTGCGGTCACCGAGAACAATCCCATGGTCTACAGCGCGGGTAAGTTCTTCGACGGTGGCGCGCTCGCGCCTCTGGGATGATCAGCGGGCGGCTCGAGAGACGGAGGAGGGCTCGGTGAATCGCGGCACAAGCGGTGCTACGAAGGGGTCGATGCAGGCCAGGGTCATCGACGAAATGCGGCGGCGCATCATCAAAGGTGACATCAAGCCCGGCGCTCCGGTTTCGGAGCTCGCGCTCGCGGACGAGTTCGGCGTCAGCCGTACACCGGTCCGCGAGGCCCTCAAGCAGCTCCAGACCGAGGGGCTGGTCGAGATCCGGCCCCGCGTCGGTACCTTCGTCACCACCCCCTCCCGCCGTGAGATCACCGAGCTCTTCGAGATGAAGGAGCTCCTGGAGGGGGCGGCCGCCCGCCTCCTCGCCCAGCGTGGCCGGGTCCCGGAGATCGACAGGCTGGAGCGCAACCTGCGCGAAGCCGATGACGCGGTGGCGCGGGACGACCGGGAGCGTTACGCCGAGCTGGTCCAGGAGTTCCACGACGTCCTCATCGCCGGCGCGGACAACAGCAAGCTGGAAGCCCACTACCGGATGCTGATGAACCAGCTGGCGTACTCCCGGTTGGTCAACACGTCCTTGAGCCAACCGGGACGTCCCCTCCAGTCGGACCGCGAGCACCATCTCGTCCTGGAACTGATCCTGGAGAAGGACGGCGACAGCGCCGAACACGTCATGCGCGAACACGTCAGGGCCAGCCGGCGTGCGTTGCTGGCGGGGTTGCCGATCGGCAGCTCGAAGGCGGGTACCGGCACGGCAGGCACCTGATTCCGAGCCGCTGCCGTCTCACTCCAGTCGGCCGAAGCGGTGGGCGGCCCACAGCAGTGCGCTCGCGCCCAGGAGTACCAGGGTCACGATTTCGAGTGCGGCCGGGACCTGCCAGTTGCCCCAGTGCACCGTGGTGGCGGCCGGGGTGCCGGGGACGTGCTGCGCGATGCTGCGGCGCAGTACGTCGACGGCGTACGACAGTGGGTTGACGGCTGTCAGTTGGGCGAGCCAGCCGGGGAGGGCGGTCAGCGGGAAGAACGCTCCGGAGAGGAAGAGCAGAGGCATCAGGGCCAGGCTGAGCAGGACGTGGAAGGACTCCACGCTGCGGATTCCGATGGCCAGTGCCGCTGCCAGGGCGGTGAGGACGAACGAGGCCAGCGCCACGGTGGCGAGCAGCGAGAGCAGCAGCACGGGGTGGTAGGGCAGCCCGACGGTGCCGGCGGTGGCGAGCAGGACCGCGCCCTGGACGGTGGCTTCCGTGGTGCCGCCCAGGCAACTGCCGTACAGCAGGGTGGAGCGGCGTACGGGCGCCATCAGTGTTTCGCGGAGGTGGCCGCTCTCCCGGTCGGTGATCAGCCGCATGCCGACCGTCACCGCGGGGGTCTGGACGGTCATCAGCAGCACGCCGGGGAAGAGGTAGGTGCGGTAGTCGCCGCCCACGGCCGTCGCGGGCACCAGGGCGGCCAGGCCCCCGCCGAGGAGCAGCAGGAACAGCAGGGGCTGAACGAGCATCAGGGCGGTCTGGATGGGCTGGGCGAGCATGCGCAGCAGGTCACGCAGGACGAGGGCGTGGACGGCGCGCAGTTCCCGAACGAGGGGTCCCGGAGTGGCGGGTGGCGCCGGGGCCGGCTGCCGCGGCGGCGCGGCACCTTCCGCGGAGGATGTCACCGCTGCGGTCCGGGGTGGGTGATGCTGCGGCCGGTGTGGTGGAAGAAGACGTCGTCCAAAGTGGGTTCCGTGAGGGTGATGGCGTGCACGGGGATGCCACGGGTGGCCAGTGCGGCGCACAGCCGGGGAATCTGCCGTGCGCCCGCCGCCACCGCGACCGTCAGGCCGTCAGGTCCGGCGGCAGGAAGCAGGCCGAGGTCCTGCCGGAGGGCGGCCGCCGCCGCGGCGTCGTCGGCGGTGCGCACGCGTACCCGGTCGTCACCGATGGCGGCCTTCAGCTCCGCAGGGGTGCCGTGGGCGACGACCCGGCCGCGGTCGAGGATGGCGATGCGGTCGCAGTGCTCGGCCTCGTCCAGGTAGTGGGTGGTGACGAACACGGTGGTGTGCTGGTCGGCGCGGAGGCGCGCCAGGTGGTCCCAGACCTGGGAGCGGGCGTGCGGGTCGAGGCCGACGGTGGGTTCGTCGAGGAAGAGCACGCCGGGTTCGTGGAGCAGGGCGCGGGCGATCTCCAGGCGGCGGCGCAGCCCGCCGGAGAGGGTGCGTACGCGGTCCCGGCGGCGCGCGGTGAGCCCGGTCAGTTCCAGCAGCGCGGCGCCCCGGGCGCGGGCGCGGGAGTGGGAGAGGCCGTAAAGGCGAGCGTGGAGGTAGAGGTTGCGTTCGGCGCTGAGGTCCGGGTCGACGGCACTGTGCTGGAACAGCAGCCCGACGCCGCGCCGCACCTGTTGCGGCTGAGTGCGGATGTCGGCCCCGGCCACGCGCGCGTGGCCCGAGGTGGGGCGGGCCAGGGCACAGAGCATCGCGATGGTGGTGGTCTTGCCGGCACCGTTGGGGCCGAGGAAGGCGAACGTTTCCCCGGGGTGTACGTGGAGATCGACCCCGCGGACCGCCTCCGCGCCGGGGTAACGCTTAGTCAAGCCCTGGGCATAGATTGCATAGCCGTTTCCCGCTCCCGGGCTCACCTGGTTGCTTCCTTTTGACGTAGCACGCTCCACCCCGCAATCTAGAGAAATAGAGGGGGAAAACACTCTATATGTCGCATACCGCCCTAGTGGTAGCGACCCGAGAGCAGAAAGAAAGTGACGACCATGCGCCTGCGTTACACGCCTCCGAAAGTCGTCCGTATCGGACGAGTCGAGAAGTTGACCGGGCAACTGCGGCGGGGTACCCCCGACGTGCTCGGCCACGGCAACCTGGCCTGACCGCCATGAGTACGGGGCGGAGCCGAGGCGGCTCCGCCCCGTACTGCGGTACGACACCCGGAGAGAGCGATGGCCGAGCAGTACCTCACGGAGTTTCCCGGCTGTTCCGGACGGATCGCCGCCGGTACGACCGCCGTGGACTACGCGTACGTACCGTTCGACGCCCGTCATGGCCACCGCCCGGCCGGCAGCCACGTGCGCCAGTGGATTCCGGCAGGAACAGCCGCTCCCGCACCCGGTATTCCCCAACCGGTCCCGGACGCCATCCTCGCCCTGGCCGGTCCGGCTCCGCGAGAACTGCCGACGGAACAAGTGGCGCGTCTGGTTCGGGACGTGGACCGGGGCCGGTACGCCGCGCTCCGCCATCTGCCACCGGAACTCGCCGGCGCCGTCGTGACACCCCGGCGCGTCGTCCTCTTCCGCGGGGTGTGCAGCGCCGACCAGCTCTTCTTCCGCGTAGCGGGCGGCTGGACACGGTGGTCGGGCGACCCCCGCGATCTCCTCGACGGGCCACCGGAGTTCGACCGCGAGACGCTGTGGCGCGCCTGCCGCGGCGAGGACGTCTTTGTCTTCCCCGGCCTGAGCCTGCTGCTTCCCGGCCGTCTCGCCGTCGCGGACGGCCGGACCGCACGCACCGAGACGTACGACACGATCACCGCGCTCCCGCTGCCGCGCCGCACGCCCCTCCGCCGCTACGCCGACCTGGCGTACGAACTGCTGGGGGAGGAGACCCGCCGCTACGCGTCCGCCGGCCGCATCGGCGTCCTGCTCTCCGGGGGCGTCGACTCCGCCACCGTGCTCGCCGCGCTCGCCGATCAAGGGGCCGACGTCACCGCCTACCACATGCACAGCGCCGACCCGCTCGCCGACGAGTCACCGCGGGCGCGCGAGGTGTGCCGTGCACTGTCGGTCCCACTCGTGGTGGTGGAACCGCCCGGCGAGGACGAGTCCTACTTCCCCCGCGCGCACGACTTTCCGCTGCCCTTCAACCATGTCTGGTTCCGGCGCCTGGACCTGACGGCCCGTCGGATCGCCGAGGACGGGGTGCGCACACTGCTCACCGGCCTGGACGGGGACGTCGTCTTCGGCCCGCTGCGCTACGGCCTCTACGACATCGCCGCCGCGGACGTGCCGTGGCGTGAACGGTGGGCCATGGCCAACGGGCTGTTGAGTTCCCGCTGGGAGCTGAGCCGGATCGTCCGCAGCATTCGCCCCGGCTACTCGCTCTACGAGGACCCGGAAGCGAGCGCCGAGACCGAGCGCGCGAGCGACTTCCTCGTTCCCGTCCCCGGCGCCGGTCCCGAGCGCTACGAGCTGGATTCGGCAGCGCAGGAACACACCCTGAACCTCACGGTCTGGCGGCCGCACGGCATCCACTGCGCCAAGCCCTGGGGCGGCCGGGGGCTGCGCAGGCTGGCGGCCCGGCTGCCCCACGCCTACCGGGTCATCCCGTATGCCGGGCGCACCATCGACAAGCCCGTGCTGCGTCTCGCCGCCGCGCGCCGTAACATCCCCTCCCGCGTGTGGCGCCACTACGGGCGGGACTGGCTCGGCTCGCCGGACGAGACGTGGTGCCTGCGCCACCCGGAAGCCGTCGCGGACGTGCTCGGCGGGCCCGGCACCCGGCTGGCCGCCCTGGGCGTCGTCGATCCGCACCGCCTCGCCGCCGTCCTCGCCGATCCGCGCGCACTGCGGCGCAATGCCGAGAACCTGCTCTGTACGGCCATGGTTGAGCTGTTCCTGCGCGACCTGGCAGTCAAGTCGGCGACCGTTCCCCGCACTTGAGATCCGGACACGCGCCGATGTTTCCGCCCACCCGGTGAACGCCGTGGGCCCGGCCCCTGCGACAGGAGATCCCCGATGCCGCTGATCCACCTCGCCGAACACACCGTTTTCGACCCCGCCGACGGTACGGGAGTCCTGCTCGACGCCGCCGAAGGCGTCTACTTCGAGCTGAATCCCACCGCGACCCTCATCCTGGAGGCGGCACTGCGCTGCGAGACGTACGACGAAGCAGTCGGCGACCTCGCGGAACGCATCGACGCCGACCACGGCGAACTGCGCGAGGGCATCACGTCGCTCGCCGCCCAGCTCGCCGAGAGCCGCCTCGTCGAGCCGAGCGGCGTGACGCCGTGACGGACGGGGTGATGCCGGGCCGGGGGACCGCGCACCGATCGGCCGTGCACGGGCCGGCCGCGGACTGGGCCTTCCTGCTGTGGGGCGATGACGCGGCCGGGCCCGCGCCCCGTACGTCCCCTTCGGCGCGGCTGGCCGCCGCCGTGCACACGGCACGGGCGCTGCGGGTCCTGAGCCGGCACGGCTGGGGAGCGGCGCAGGTCCGGCTGCGCGATCTGCGGCCGGCGACGGGCGCCCACCGCGGCCTGCCGGAGGCGACAGCCATCCGCGTCGCGCGCCGCGAACTGCCCCGCTGTCAGCTCGTGGTCCGGCTGGCCGACCCCAACGCGCTGTGCCTGGCCAGGTCGTTCGCCCTCGCCGTCCACCTGTCGGCGATCGGGCTGCCGGCCGAGACCGTCATCGCCCGGCAACGGTCGTCGATCGGCGCCCGGTTCGCCTTCCACTCCTGGACCGAACTGTACGGCGAGGTCCTCAACGACGTACCGGTCGTGCAGAGCGGCCACACGGTGCTGCAGCGGGTCGGGTGCTCCGCACTCCACTGACCGGCCGGCCCGGCCCCTCTCAGAACGGGCGCGGTGGCAGCAGTGCCGCGAGTTCGTGTGCCGCGTCGGCCAGTGCGGGGCGCAGGGTCAGCAGGTCTGCCGTGGGCATGCGGAAGGCGGGGGCCGCGACGGAGAGGGCGGCGTGGGCGATGCCGTCCGGGGTGAGGATGGGGACGCCCAGTGCGCGGATGCCCGGCTCGTGTTCCTCGTCGGCGATGGCGTGGCCTTCGGCGCGCACCTTCTCGATCTCGGTGCGGAATGCCGCGCGGTCGGTGATCGAGTGAGGGCCCAGTGCGGTCAGTTCGACGCCTTCGATGAGTGCGTCGCCTACCTCCGCGGGCGCGAAGGCGATCAGCACTTTGCCCATCGAGGTGCAGTGCACCGGGCCGTGTTTGCCGGGCTCGCCGCGCACGCTCACCTGCTGCGGGCCCTCGACGTGATGGATGTACAGCTGCTTGTCGCCGTCCAGTACCGACATCAGGACGGCCTCCCGGCAGGTCTCGGCGAGCCGGCGCATCACCGGCAGTGCGACGCCCGCGAAGCCGTGCGCGTGCGAGACGCGCTGGCCGAGCTGGTACACCCGTAGCCCCAGCGTGTAGTGCTTGGTGCGGGCGTCGAACTCCACGAAGCTGTCCCGGGTCAGGGACTTCAGGAGCCGGTAGCACGTGCTGGTCGGGAAGCCGGAGGCGCGGGCCAGTTCGGAGAGCGTGACGCCGGCCGGGCGCTCGCCGAGCAGGGTGAGGACGTGCAGGGCCTTGCCGACCATGTCGGAGGCCGGGGTGCTGGTGGACATACGGGCAGTTTCCCACACTCCTTCTCACATGGCGGCAAGGCTTTCTTCCATTCGGAAACAATCCGTTGACAGGCGGAAACGCGGGCGTCATTCTCTTTTCAGTTCGCGGGAGTGCTTGCCGCATCGTGGCAAATAGCCCTGGCCCGCTGCCCTTTCCGTCTCGGAGAAAGGCCACCTGGATGTCGACCCCGCACCCGGCCGCCGCCCCGGCGCCCGCCGTCGCCGATCTCAGCCGCCGGCGCTGGACCCGGCTGATGCCCGTGGTCTTCGTGACCTACAGCTTCGCCTACCTGGAACGCTCCAACTTCTCCGTGGCCGCCGCCGGCGGCATGGCCGACGACCTGCACATCACCGGCTCCGTCTCGGCCCTGCTCGGCTCGCTCTTCTTCCTCGGCTACTTCGCCTTCCAGATCCCCGGCGCCATCTATGCCGAGCGACGGAGCGTCAAGAAGCTCATCGTGTGGTGTCTGGTGCTGTGGGGTGTGCTCGCCACGGCGCAGGGACTGATCCCCGACGTGCGCGTGCTGATGGTGGTGCGCTTCCTGCTCGGCGTCTCCGAAGCCGCCGTACTGCCCGCGATGGTCATCCACATCACCCACTGGTTCACCGCCCGCGAGCGCGGCCGCGCCAACACCTGGCTCATCCTCGGCAACCCCGCCACCGTCCTGTGGCTCACCGTCGTCTCCGGCTACCTCGTCGAATGGGTCGGCTGGCACGGGATGTTCATCGCCCAGGGTCTGCCGGCCCTGATCTGGGCGTTCGTCTTCCACAAGTGCATCGACGACCACCCGCGCGACGCCAAGTGGCTCACGCCCGAGGAGCGCACCGCGCTGGAAGGCGCCCTCGCCGCCGAACAGGGGCGGCTGCCGGCCGGCGGCAGCTACCTCGCCGCGCTCCGCTCCCGCAACGTCGTCCTGCTCTCCCTCCAGTACTTCCTGTGGAGCCTCGGCGTCTACGGGTTCGTCTTCTGGCTGCCCTCCATCGTCCGCGCCGGCAGCGACGAGGGCATCGGCCTCACCGGCCTGATCTCGGCCCTGCCGTACCTCTTCGCCTGTGCCGCGATGCTCTGGAACAGCCGCGCCTCCGACCGCGCCGGCTCCCGCGGCCGGTACGTCTGGCCCTGGCTGCTGCTCGGCGCCGCCGGCTTCTACGGCTCCTATCTGCTCGGCGACGCGTTCTGGCTGTCGTACCCGCTGCTGTGCATCGCCGCGGCCGGTATGTACGCGCCCTACGGCCCCTACTTCGCCACCATCCCCGAACTCCTCCCGCAGAAGCTGAGCGCCGCCGCCGTCGGCCTCATCAACTCCTTCGGCGCGCTCGGCGGCTTCGCGGGCAGCTATCTGATCGGCACGCTGAACGATGTGACCGGCTCCACCGCCACGTCGTTCCTCACCATGGCCGGCTGCCTCGTACTCGCCGCCGCGCTGATGTTCGCGGTAAAGGCACCCCGGGCTGCCGCCCCCGTGCCGCGGCCGGCACCCCTCACGAAGGACGCCTGACAGCAGCATGCGCATCGCCCGAATCGCCCACGCCGGCGGCACCGCACACGCCGTACTCGACGGAGACACCGCCGAGGTCATCGCCGACCCCTTCGGGGCCGGGGGAGCGGCCGGCGGCGCCGCCGGCCGGGCGCCCGTCCGCCTCGGCCCCCGCCTGCCCCTCGCCGAGGTCCGGCTGCTCGCCCCCGTCCAGCCGCGCACGGTCGTCGGCATGGCCCACAACACCGGACCGGCCGACCGCGAACTGCCGCCCCAGGCATTCCTCAAGCCCGCCCGCTCCGTCATCGGCCCGGACGAGCCGGTGTACCTCGCGGACGGCATCGGCCGCGTCGACGCCGAGGCCGAACTCGCCGTCGTACTGGCCGCCTCGCCCGCCGGACACACCCCCGACACCGTGCTGCGCACCGTCTTCGGCTGGACCGTCGCCAACGACGTCACCGCGCGCGACCTGCAACGCAACGACCCGCTGTGGACCTCGGCCAAGGGCCACCCGGGCTTCACCCCGCTCGGCCCGTGGATCGAGACCGCTCTCGACGACCCCGACGACACCGAAGTGGCGCTCGCCCTCGACGGCGTACCGCTGCGCCCCGCCTCGACCCGCGAACTCGCCCGCGGCGTGGCCGAGATCCTCTGCTACCTGGGCGGCTTCCTGCCACTCGGCCCCGGCGACGTGATCCTCACCGGCGCCCCCGGCGAGTACGGCCCCCTTCGTCCCGGCGGCCACGCGGCCGCCACCATCACCGGCATCGGCACCCTGACCACTCCCGTCCCTGCCGGTCCCGTCCCTGCCGGAGGCCCCCGTTGAGCCCCAGCCCGCCTCCTCCGCCCCGCCTCGACGTGGTGACCTTCGGTGAGGTCATGGGCATGCTCGTCGCCGCCGACGACGGACCGCTGGCCGACGTCACCCACTACACCCGCTCGCTGGCCGGCGCCGAGATCAACGTCGCCACCGGACTGGTCCGCCTCGGCCACACCGCCGGCTGGGTGGGCCGCGTCGGCGACGACCCGCTCGGTGCCCACGCCCTCGCCGCCCTGCGCGCCGAAGGCGTGGACACCGCGCAGGTGACCGTGGACCCCGAGGCCCGCACCGGCTTTCAGCTCAAGAGCCGCGTCACCGAGGGCGACCCGGAGGTCGTGTACTTCCGCAAGCACTCCGCCGGCAGCCGCCTCGCACCCTCGGAAGCCGCCGATGCCTACATACGCGGCGCCCGCCACCTCCACGTGACCGGCATCCCCGCCGCCCTCTCACCCACCGCACGCGCCTTTACCCACCGCGCCATGATCGCGGCCCGCGACGCCGGGCTCACCGTCTCCTTCGACCCGAACCTGCGCCCCGCGCTCTGGCCCGACCGCGACGGGATGGTGCGGACCGTCAACGACCTGGCGGCCCGCGCCGACTGGGTACTGCCGGGACTGGGCGAGGGCCGGCTGCTCACCGGGGCACAGGACCCGGCCGACGTGGCCGGGTGGTACCTGGCGCGTGGCGTGCGCCGCGTCGTCCTGAAAGACGGGGCGCGCGGCGCGACGCTGTACGACCGGACGGGCGGGGTGTGGGCGCAGCCCGTGCTCCCTGTACGGGCCGTCGACACCGTGGGCGCGGGCGACGGCTTCGCGGCCGGGCTGATCAGCGCCCAGCTGGACGGACTCGGCCCGCGGCAGGCCCTCGCCCGGGCCGCCGCCGTGGGCGCCCTCGCCACGACCAGCCACGGCGACCGGGACGGCCTGCCCACCAGGGCCCGGCTGGAGGCATTCCTCCGCACGCACGCTGCCGCCTGATCCGACCCGAACAGACCGAGAAATACGAGGAGTTGGCCCATGGCCGTACAGTTGCAGATCGCCCTGGACCGGATGCCCCTGGAGCGGGCGGTCCGGCTCACCGAGGCCGTCGCGCCGCACGCCGACTGGATCGAGGTCGGCACCTCCCTGATCAAGCACTTCGGGATGCGCGCCGTGACCGAGGTGGCCGCGGCCGCCGGGAAGGTCCCCGTACTGGCCGATCTGAAGACCGCCGACGACGCGGTGTTCGAGTTCACGCTCGCGTACGACGCGGGCGCGGCCTCCGCGACCGTCCTCGGCGGCGCCGCCGACGCGACGCTGGACGCCGCCGTACGCGTCGCCGCCGAGCGCGGCGCCGAGACGGTGGTCGACCTGATGCAGACCACCGAGGAGCGGCGGACCGCCCTCGCCGCCCGGCTCCCGGCCGATGTTGTCCTGGCCGCACACGTCGGCAAGGACGCCCAGCGGGCCGGCGGCAACCCCGCCGACCTGCTCGGGCCCTGGCGGCACGGCCGCCGGGTCGCCGTCGCGGGCGGCCTGACCGCCGCCGACCTGCCGGCCTTCACCGGCCCCGACGACATCCGCGTCATCGTCGGCTCCGCGGTGACGGCGGCCGCCGACCCCGAAGCGGCGGCCCGCGCCCTCGCCGCGGCCGCCGGCCGCTGACACCCGTACACCGAACGGAAGGAACCGCCCCATGCCCGAGAACGACGAACTCCCCACCGCCACCACCCTCCTGGACACCGTCCAGGCAGAGCTGCGCGGCGTCCTCGCCGCCGTCGACGCCACCTCCCTCGACACACTCGCCACCGTCCTCCGCCACGCCCGCCGCATCTTCGTGGCGGGTGAGGGCCGCTCCGGCTTCATGGCCAAGGCGTTCGCCATGCGGCTGATGCATCTGGGCCTGTCCGTGCATGTCGTCGGCGAGACGACCACTCCGGCCGTGGCCGCCGGTGACACCGTCGTCGCGGTCTCCGGCTCGGGAACCACGGCCGGCACCGTGCGGGTGGCTGAAGCGGCGGTCAAGGCCGGCGCCGAGGTGCACGCCGTGACCACCGCGCCGGACTCCCCGCTCGGCACCCTGGCCGCCTCCGCCCTGCTGCTGCCCGCCGCGACGAAGTACCGGCGGCCCGGCGAGGCGCCCAGCGTTCAGCCGCTGTCCAGCCTCTTCGACCAGGCCACCCACGTCACCCTGGACGTCGTGGCGCTCCGCCTCGCGAACCTCCTGGAGGTCGACAACGAGCGCGCCCGCACGGCACACGCCAACACGGAGTGAGAGCCCCGTATGGGGCGCTCCGGATCAGTTGCCCGTCTGGTAACCCGCGGTCAGCTGCGGGTCCCGGGTGGCCACCGGATCCAGGATCGCCTCGACGGCCTTGAGCACCTCCGGCTCCAGCGTCACGCCGGCCGCCTTGACGTTCTCCGTGACCTGCTCGGGCCGCGAGGCGCCGATGATGGCGGCGGAGACGTTGGGGTTCTGCAGGACCCAGGCCACCGCGAGCTGGGCGAGCGAGAGGCCGGCCTGCTCCGCGAGCGGCTTGAGCTGCTGGACGCGCTCCAGCACCTCGTCCCGCAGCCAGCGCGCGACGAAGGTGGCGCCGCCCTTCTCATCCGTGGCGCGCGTCCCGGCCGGCGGCGCCGCGCCGGGGAGGTACTTGCCGGTCAGCACGCCCTGGGCGATCGGTGACCAGACGATCTGGCCGATGCCCAGCTCCTCACTGGCCGGCACCACCTCGGCCTCGATCACCCGCCACAGCGCGGAGTACTGCGGCTGGTTGGAGATCAGCGGGATGCGCAGCTCGCGGGCGAGGGCGTGGCCCGCGCGCAGCTGGTCGGCGGTCCACTCGGACACGCCGATGTAGTGCGCCTTGCCGGACCGGACCACGTCGGCGAACGCCTCCATGGTCTCCTCGAGCGGGGTGCTGTGGTCGTAGCGGTGGGCCTGGTACAGGTCGACGTAGTCGGTCCGCAGGCGGCGCAGCGACCCGTCGATCGACTCCATGATGTGCTTGCGGCCCAGGCCCCGGTCGTTGTGGCCGGTACCGGTCGGGAAGTAGACCTTGGTGAAGATCTCCAGTCCCTCGCGCCGCTCTCCCTGGAGCGCCGCGCCGAGCACGGACTCGGCGCGGGTCTCGGCGTAGACGTCGGCGGTGTCGAAGGTGGTGATGCCCGCGTCCAGCGCGGCACGGATGCAGGCGGTGGCCGCGTCCTGCGCCACCTGCGAGCCGTGCGTGAGCCAGTTGCCGTACGCGATCTCGCTGATGGTCAGGCCACTGCGGCCCAGGCGGCGGTATTCCACGTGTCAGCTCTCCTCAGTAGGACTTCTGCCCCTCGGGCACCATCCTGCCCCGCAGGTGCATGACTCCGGTGGCGTGGGTACTCGGCGGATCGATCCCGGGGCAGGCGCGTGGCGCGCCGGTCTTCACGCGTGTCTGTGATGACTCGGGTGGCCGTCGCACGGTAGAAGGACGGGTAGCCGGGCCCCCGCTGCCAATACGAAGGAGGTCCCTTGAGTAGGAAAAATATCTTTGTCGTCGGTCTGGACGAGGGAAACCTGCCCGAACTGCAGGCCATCCCCAACGCCGCGGAATATGAATTCCACGGCCTGCTCACCTCCGAAGAACTCCAGGTGGGGGAGGTATCCGTCCCTCACCTGCTGGAAAAGGCGTACGGCATCCTGGACGCTTTCGAAGGCAGCATCGACGCCATCGTGACCTACTGGGACTTCCCCGCGAGCACCCTCGTACCGATCCTGGGAGAGCGGTACGGAACGCGCCACACCAGCCTGGAATCCATCGTCAAGTGCGAACACAAATACTGGAGCCGGCTGGAACAGCAGAAGGTCATCGACGAACACCCGCGCTTCGGCATGGTGGACCTCTCCGCCGAGCACCCGGAACCGCCCGACGGCGTGCGCTTCCCGATGTGGCTCAAGCCCGCCCTGTCCTATTCCTCGGAACTCGCCTACGGCGTGCAGGACGAGAAGGAGTTCCAGGAGGCCGTGGCGAACATCCGGCAGGGCATCAGCCGGGTCGGGCGCCCCTTCGAATACATCATGGAGCAGCTGGAGCTGCCCCCGGAAATGGCCGGCGTGGGCGGCCAGGTATGCCTCGCCGAAGAGGCGATCGCCGGAATCCAGGTGGCCGTGGAAGGCTACGTCCTCAACGGTGAGGTCACCGTTTACGGCACGCTGGACTCCATCAATTACCCCGACAGCTCCAGCTTCCTGCGCCACCAGTACCCCTCCACCCTGCCGCCGGACGTCGTGCAGCGGCTGCGCACCGCCAGCGAACGGGTGATGCGCCAGATCGGCATGGAGGCGGCGACCTTCAGCATCGAATTCTTCTACGATCCGCACACCGACCGGATCAACCTGCTGGAGATCAACCCCCGGCACTCGCAGTCGCACGCGCAGATCTTCCACTACGTCGAAGGCGTGCCGAACCACCACATCATGGTCGCCCTGGCCCTCGGCGAGGACCCGCGGCTGACGTACGGCACGGGCCCCTACAGCATGGGCGCCAAGTGGTACTACCGCTGGTTCACCGACGCGGTGGTGAAGGACGTGCCCTCCGACGGGGACATCGAGCGCATCGAGCAGGAGATCCCCGGCGTCCGCATCGACATGGTGCCGGAACCGGGCAAGCGCCTCTCCGACAGCCCGCAGCAGGACAGCTACAGCTGCGAACTGGCGCACATCTTCACCGGCGCCGACAGCGTGGAGGAGATGACGGAGAAGTACGACCGCTGCGTGGCGGCCCTGAACCACCACTTCGAGGGCACCCCGCCGCCGGAAGACGGCACCGGACGCTGACCGTCGGCCCGTCGGCGAGGCGGGCGCACCCCGGCACCCAGGAAAGGAGCACGGCAGCCGCATGCAATACGTGAGCGACCTGCCCTACGCGACGAAGGAAGAGGACCACGTCGCGATCCCCATGCCCGACGGCACCCGGCTCTCCGCGCACATCTGGCGCCCCGTCACCTCCGACGGAGAACCGGTACCGGCGATCCTGGAGTACATCCCGTACCGCAAACGGGACCTCACCTCCGTCCGTGACTCGATCCACCACCCCTACCTCGCCGGGCACGGCTACGCCTGCGTCCGCGTCGACCTGCGCGGCACAGGCGACTCCGAGGGGGTTCTCCTGGACGAGTACCTGGAACAGGAACAGGCCGACGCCGAAGAGGTACTGGCCTGGCTCGCCGCACAGCCCTGGTGCGACGGGAACACCGGCATGATGGGCATCTCCTGGGGCGCCTTCGCGGCGCTCCAGGTCGCCGCCCGGCAGCCGGCGAGCCTGCGCGCCATCGTCATCGCGTCGTTCACCGACGACCGCTACTCCGACGACATGCACTACATGGGCGGCACACTGCTCTCGGACAACCTCGCCGAGGCCGGCACCATGTTCGCCTACGCCACCTGCCCGCCCGACCCCGAAGTGGTCGGCGACCGCTGGCGCGACATGTGGCACGAACGGATGGAGGCCAGCCGCCCCTGGGCCCTGGAATGGCTGCGCCACCAGCGTCGCGACGACTACTGGCGGCACGCCTCGGTCTGCGAGGACTACGACGCCGTCCAGGTGCCCGTCCTCGCCTCCAGCGGCTGGGCGGACGGTTACTCCAACGCCGTGTGCCGGCTGCTGAGCAACCTCGACGTGCCGCGCAAGGGACTCATCGGCCCCTGGTCGCACAAGTTCCCGCACCTGGGCGAGCCCGGCCCCGCCATCGGCTACCTCCAGGAAGTCGTGCGCTGGTGGGACCACTGGCTCAAGGGCGCCGACAACGGCGCCATGGACGGCCCCATGCTGCGCACTTGGATGCAGGACAGCATGCCGCCCTCGACTTCGTACGAGGAGCGGCCCGGCCGCTGGGTCGGCGAGCCCACCTGGCCCTCGCCGCGCATCAAGCCGAGCGTGCATCCCCTCAGCCGGCACCGGATCGGACCGGCCCGGACGGAGGACGCGGGGGAGCAGGACGACGATGCGGTCAGAGGCGAGGCGCTGACCGTCGAATCCCCGCTGTCCGTCGGTCAGTTCGCCGGCAAATGGGCCTCCTACAACGCGCCGCCCGACCTGCCGTACGACCAGCGTGAGGAGGACGGCGGCTCGCTCGTCTTCGACAGCCCCCCGCTCACCGAACGCCTGGAACTCATGGGCACCGCCACCGTCGAACTGGAGGTCTCCGCCTCCGAGCCCGTCGCCATGGTCGCCGCCCGGCTCTCCGACGTGGCCCCCGACGGCGGCGCCACCCGCGTGACGTACGGCCTGCTCAACCTCACCCGGCGGGACGGCAGCGGCGTACCGCAGCCCCTCGAACCGGGCCGCCGCTACCGCGCCACCGTCCAGCTCAACTGCACCGCCCAGGTGTTCCCGGCCGGCCACCGCGTCCGCCTCTCGCTCTCCACCTCCTACTGGCCGCTGGCCTGGCCGCCACCCCGCCCGGTCCGGCTGAGCATCTACGAGGGGACCAGCACCCTCACCCTCCCGGTCCGCCCCAACGACGTGCCCGACGACGTGCCCGACCCCGCCTTCGGCGAACCCGAGGGCACCGAGCCGGTCCCCGCCACCCAGCTGCTGCCCAAGGAACAGCGCTGGGACGTCAAACGCGACCTGGTCAACTACAACAACGAGCTGGAGATCGTGAAGGACGCCGGGCTGGTGCGGTACGAACAGCCGGGGATCGACGTCGGCCGCCGCGCGTACGAGCGGTACACCTCCGTCGCCGACGACTTCACCTCCGTACGCGGCGAATCGACCTGGACCATGCGCTTCCGGCGCGGCGACTGGGACGTGCACGTCGTCACCCACACCACCCTGTGGTCCAGCGAGGACTGCTTCTGCATCGACGCCACCCTCGACGGCTACGAAAGCGACCGCCGGGTCTTCTCCCGCACCTGGAACGAGACGCTCCCGCGCGACTCCCTGTGACAGGGGGTACCCGTCCAGCGCGTCGTCGGGAAAGGGGCGGACATGCGGTGTTCTGATGGCGGCATGGCGTGGGGCCGGGTGAGCGGTGTGATCGAGGTGGCCGTGTGGTGGGCGGCGCTCTTCGCCCTCTGGCTCTTCCTGATCAGCACGGTCGACGCCCTGGAACTCCTCGTCGGCGCCGCCGTCTCCCTGGTCGGCGCGGCCGCCGCCGCGGCCGCACGCCGGGCGGTGACCGACCGGTGAACGCCTGGCTGATGGCCGCCGCCGTGCTGATGGTGGCCGGCCTCGGCCCGGTCCTGTGGTGCGTGGCCACCGGGCCGCTCCGCCGCCGCGTCGCCGCCCAGAACACCGGCACGCTGCTGGTCTGCCTCGTCCTGCTGCTGCTCGCCCGCGGCTACGCCCGCCCGCCCTACACCGACGTGGCCCTGGTCGTCGCCCTCCTCGGGCCGGTCGGCACCCTCGTGTACGCCCGGCTCCTCGGGCCCGAGATGGGCGACGACCCGCAGCAGGGACCGCTCACCAGAGCCTTCGCGGTGCTCGCCACCGCGGCCGTCGTCCTGCCGCTGTGCGTCGCCGAGGGCCCCGGCCGGTCCCTGGTCAAACTCCTCCTCATCGGCGTGATCCTCGTCGGCGGCAACCTGATCTCCTCCCGAGCGCTGGCCGGCGGCCGCCCGAGGGAGGCGGACGACCATGGCTGACGTGCTGATCGCCCTCGCGCTGCTGCTGGTCGCCGCCACCGCTACCGCCGCCGTCGCGGTCCGCGACCCGGCCCGCCAAGCCCTGGTCCTCTCCGTCCTCGGCCTCACCCTCACCCTGCTCTTCACCGTCCTGCAGGCCCCCGACGTCGCCCTCTCCCAGCTCGCCGTCGGCTCGGCGCTGACCCCACTGCTGATCCTGCTGTCCGTACGCAAGGCCCGCCGCCGCTCCCTCGACCGAGTACGCGCGGAGAAAGAGGCGGAGGAGGGCGGCACATGAACCGACGGCTGCGGATGTGGGTACTGCTGCTCGGGCTCGCCGGCACGGCGGCCGTACTGGTCGCCGCCGCCTTCCGGCTCCCCTCCTTCGGCACCGACTTCCACCCTTACGGTGACCGCGCCGTCCGCGAGGCACTGGCCCGGCAGACCGCCAACACGGTCGCCGCCGTCAACTTCGACCAGCGCGCCTTCGACACCCTCGGCGAGGAGACCATCCTCTTCGCCGCCGTCCTCGGCACCGTCGTCCTGCTCCGCCAGGCCCGCGACGAACGCCACGTCGATCCGGCGCCGGCCGACGTCGCGGCACCCGTACGCCGCTACGCCCTCGTCCTGCTGCCCGTCACGGTCGTCGCCGGGCTCTACATCGTCGCCCACGGCCAGCTCACCCCCGGCGGCGGCTTCCAGGGCGGCGTGGTCGCGGCCACCGCTCTGCACCTGCTCTACATCGCCGTGGACTACCGCGCACTGGAACGCATCCGCCCCCTCGGCGTCTTCGAAGTCGGCGACGCGGCCGGCGAAGCCGCGTACCTCGTCATCGGCGTCGCCGGACTGCTGGCCGGGGCCTCCTACCTCGCCAACACGATCCTGCCGCACGGCACGTTCAACACCCTCTCCTCCGGCGGCACCGTACCGCTGCTCAACGCCGCCATCGGGATGGAGGTCGCCTGCGCGGTCGTCGTGCTCCTCGCCCGCTTCCTGGACCAGGCCGTCGAGATCGAAGAGGAAGGAGACAGGCGAAAGGAAGGCGAAGGGGAAGGGGAACGGAAATGATGGACGTACTGCCCTACCTGGTCGCCGCGTGGGTCTTCCTCGTCGGCTGCTACGGCCTCGCCACCAGCCGCAACCTCATCCACGGCGTCGGCTGCCTGGCCGTCTGCCAGGCCGCCACCTACGTCCTGCTGCTCGCCGTCGGCTACCGCAGGGGCGGTACCTCCCCGGTGTTCGCCGACTTCACCCCGGGCGCCCGCCCCGTCGTCGACCCGGTCGTCCAGGCCCTCGCCCTCACCGACGTCGTGGTCGGCGCCACCGTCACCGCCCTCCTTCTCGCCCTGGTCATACAGGTCGCCAAACGGCACCACACCCTCGACCCGGACGAGCTGTCGGAGCTGCGCGGATGAACCACCTGCTGCCGCTGGCCGTCGTGGTGCCGCTGCTGGGCGCCGCCCTCCTCGTCGCCGGGGGCCGCTTCGTGCCGCGCGTCGTCGCGGAGGCCGTGGGCGGCGCCGTCGCCGCAGCCACCGCGGCCCTCACGCTCTACCTCCTGCTCGCCGCCCCCTCCCCGGTGATCGAATGGGTCGGCGGCTGGACCCCGCACCACGGACACAGCGTCGGCATCGTCCTGCACGCCGACCACCTCGCCCTCGGCATGGCGGCGCTCGTCTCCCTCCTCGTCCTCGCCGTCCTCGTCTACTCCTGGCGCTACTTCGACGAACCACCGCACAAACACGCCGGCTCCTTCCCGGCCCTGGTACTCCTCTTCCAGGCCGGCATGTGCGGCTTCGTCCTCACCGGCGACCTCTTCAACGCCTTCGTCTTCTTCGAACTCATGGGCGTTGTCGCCTACGCGCTGACCGGCTATCGCGTGGAAGCCGCGAAAGCCGTCCAGGGCGGCCTCACCTTCGGTGTCGTCAACTCCCTCGGCGCCTACGCCATGCTCATGGGCATCGGCCTGCTCTACTCCCGCACCGGCGAACTCGCCATGCGGCACATCGGCGCCGCGCTCGACGCCCGTGGCGCCCCGGACGCCCTCGTCCTCGCCGCCTTCGTCCTCCTCCTCACCGGCCTGCTCGTCAAGGCCGCCGCCGTCCCCTTCCACTTCTGGCTCCCCGACGCGCACGCCGTCGCCCCGACCCCGGTGTGCATGCTGCTCTCCGGCGTCATGGTCGAACTCGGCGTGTACGGCACGGCGCGCGTGTACTGGACGATCTTCGCCGGACCCGGCGGCATCCCGCCCGAAGCGGTCACCCGCACCCTCCTCACCTTCGGCGTGCTCTCCGCCGCCGTCGGCGCGGTCATGTGTTGGTACCAACGCCACGTCAAACGACTGCTGGCCTACTCCACGGTGGCCCACACCGGCCTCTTCCTCATCGGCCTCGGGCTGCTGAAGCCCGAGGCGACGGGCGGCATCGCGCTGTACGTCCTCGGGCACGCGGGCGTGAAGGCAGCGCTCTTCGCGTGCGCGGGCATCCTGCTGGACCGCTACGGCTCCATCGACGAGTACGAACTGCACGGCCGCGCCACCGAACTGCGGCTGACCGCAGGCTACTTCGTCGCGGGCGGGCTGGCGCTCGCCGGGCTGCCACCCTTCGGTACGGCACTCGGCAAGGCCGTCACGGAAGAGGCCGCGGGGCCCTGGCTCGCCGCCGTGTTCGTCCTCGTCTCCGCGGTCACCGGGGGAGCGGTACTGCGCGTCGCCGCCCGTGTCTTCGGCGGCTTCGGCGCGGCCCCGGCGGACGACACGGAATGCGAGACCAGCGGCGAACGCGAACAGCCGGAGACCGAACAGCAGCTGACCCGGGTACCCGACACCATGCTGGCCGTCCCGGGCGCACTGCTCGCCGGAGCGCTCCTGGTGGGCGTGGTGCCGGCCGTCCGCGCCGCGGTGGGGAGCGCGGCGGACGAGGCGGCGGCCGGGGTGACCGTGGTCCCCGTGCCGCCGCACTGGTCGGCCGCCGGAATACTGCTCGGCGTACTCTCCGCGGCCCTCGCCGCCGCCCTCGCACTCCTCGCCGTCCGCCGCCCCCCGCACACCCGCAGCCGCCACTGGGTCGACCCCCTGCGCCTCCTGCACTCCGGCCACATCGGCGACTACGTCGCCTGGACCGTCGCGGGGACGGCGCTGCTGGGGGCACTGGCCTTGTCGGGGGTTCTTTAAGTCTCTTGAAGGGACTTCACCAGGCCGGTGACAAGGTTCGCCCGCTCCGCCATGGCATCGACCACCAGATACTCGTGGTCGGCGTGTGCGCCGCCGCCGACCGCTCCGAGGCCGTCGAGCGTCGGCACCCCGAGCGCGGCCGTGAAGTTGCCGTCGCTGCCACCGCCGACCGCCGTGCCTTCGATGCCGGGCAGCAACTGCTGTGCCAGCGCGAAGAGTTGGGTCGACGCCGCCTCGGGCATAGGGGGACGGCCGACGGCTCCCTCGACCGTGATCTCCGCCCCTTCGAGATGCGGCGCCAGTGCCGCGAACGCGGATTCGATGCGTTCCTTCTCGTCGGCCGACTCGACCCGGACGTCGACGGTGAGGGTGGCTTCCGCCGGTACCACGTTGTCGAGGGTTCCCGCGGACGCGACGGTCGGGGTGACGGTCGTGCCGATCTCCGGCCGGCCGAGCGCCGCGATGTCCAGTACCTGGTGCGCGGCCTCGATCAAGGCGTTGATCCCGGCCGCGGGCTCCAGGCCCGCGTGCGAGGCGCGGCCCGCGATGGAGACTTCGAACGTACCGCAGCCCTTGCGGCCGGTCTTCAGGGCGCCGCCGTCAGCGGCGCCCTCCAGTACGAGGGCAGCGCCGCAAGCAAGGGCTCGCTCTTCGAGGAGCGCGCGGGAGGAGCGGGAGCCGACCTCCTCGTCGGCGGTCACCAGGATCTCCACGCCCGACCGGTCGTCCAGCGCCGCCACGCCATGAATCGCCTGCACCAGACCGCCGAGCATGTCGAAGACCCCGGGACCGGTCGCACGCCCGTCCTCGACCCTGAACGGGCGGCGCGCGAGGGTGCCGAGCGGAAACACCGTGTCGTGGTGACCGAGGATCAGTACGCGGGGAGCGCCGCCGCCCGACCAGTGGACATGCGGTCCGGCTGCGCTGTCGATGAGGGCGGCCTGCCCGCCGAGGCGGCTCTCGATGACCGCGGCGACAGCCTTGGCCGATGCCGTCAAGGCGCCAAGATCGCGCGACGGCGATTCGACTTCGACGAGTATCCGCAGATCCTCGAGCATCGCGTCAACACTCACGGGGACGGCCTTGTGCATCATCATGCGGCAAGGGTAGTTGGCACACCGTGGACGCCCCGCTGGGCTGTTCGGCCGGTGCCTCCGTGATGTCCAGGAAGACATGGTCGGCCTGGGGCCAGGTGCGCTCGACCTCGCGCTTGATCCGTACGCACACCAGCTCCACCCGCTCGCTGTCCAGCCCCGGCGCGAGGTCGATCCGGGCCGCCACCAGCCACGAGTCCTCCCCGAGCCGCATCGTGAGGAGCGCCGCCACGTTGTCGACCTCGGGCTGCGAGAACAGCAGCGCCCGGATGCGGTCCCGCAGGTCCTGGTCGACGGACTCACCGATCAGGTGGTCGCGCGCCTCCTTGCCGAGCCGGTACGCCACGTACACCAGCAGCAGCCCGATCGCGAACGACGCCGACGCCTCCCACACCACCGCGCCCGTGAGCAGGTGCAGCACCATCCCGGCCGCCGCCAGCAGCACGCCGAGCACTGCGGCGCCGTCCTCAGCGAGGACCGTGCGCAGCGCCGGATCGCCGCCGCCGTCCTTGTGCACGCGGAGCTGGTACACCGCCCTGATCAGCGAACTTCCCTCGGCGAGCAGGGCCACGCCGAGCACGATCAGCCCCGCCGTATAACCGCTCGGGGTCTCGTGCGAGCCGTCCCGCAGCGCGCTGATGCCCTGGAAGAAGGAGAAGCAGCCGCCCATCACGAAGATGCCGACCGCGGCCAGCAGCGCCCAGAAGTACCGCTCCATGCCGTACCCGAAGGGGTGGCGGCGGTCGGCAGGGCGGCGGCTGCGGCGCAGCGCGGCGAGCAGGAACAGCTCGTTCAGGCTGTCGGCGACGGAGTGCGCGGCCTCGGACAGCAGCGCGGGCGAGCCGGACAGCAGACCGCCGACCGCCTTTGCGACCGCGATGACGAGATTGGCGGCGAGCGCCACGACAACCGTCACCCGGGTCCGGCCGTCGGGTTTCTTTCGATTCACCGTGATTCACCGCCGCCATTCGGGGGACGCGGAGGTTCCGGGAGATCCGCAATACACATCGATGGAGCGTGTACCCGGTTCGATGAAAGGGAACCACGGGAAACTGCAACGGAAACACAGGAAACCGCGCAGGGGATTCCGCAACCAGCCGAAAAGGTGAGTGACGATGGTGGACGTCGGATACACGATGATGACCGAACAGGCCGGTCCGCGCGAATTGGTCGACCATGTGGTGATGGCCGAGCGCGCCGGTTTTGACTTCTCCGTCACCTCGGACCATTACTTCCCGTGGCTGGCCTCGCAGGGCCACGCCCCGTACGCCTGGAGCGTGCTCGGGGCCGCTGCGCAGGCCACCTCCCGCATTCCGCTGATGACGTATGTGACGTGCCCGACGACCCGGTACCACCCGGCGGTCGTCGCCCAGAAGGCGGCGACGATGCAGCTGCTCGCGCAGGGCCGCTTCCGGCTCGGCCTCGGCTCGGGCGAGAACCTCAACGAGCACGTCGTCGGGCAGGGCTGGCCCACGGCGCCGGTGCGCCTGGAGAAGCTGGAGGAGGCCATCGAGATCATCCGGGCGCTGTTCTCCGGTGACGAGGTGACCTACCACGGCGAGTATTTCGATGTGGACCAGGCCGTGCTGTGGGACCTGCCCGAGGAGCCGCCGAAGATCGGTGTCGCGGTGTCCGGCGGGTACTCTTGTGCGGTCGCGGGCCGGCTCGGTGACCTGGTCATCGCCACCGAGCCGAAGAGCGAGCTACTGCAGCAGTTCGACAAGCACGGCGGTACGGGGAAGCCGCGCGTGGGCCAGATCCCGGTCTCCTACGACCCGGACCGGGACGCGGCGATCGCCCGGGCGCACGACCAGTTCCGCTGGATGGTCGGCGGCTGGCCGGTCAACGCCGAACTCCCCGGCCCGTCCGGCTTCAGCGGCGCCACCCAGTACGTACGCAAGGAGGACATCGCGCAGGCATTCCCGTGCGGTGACGACGTCGGTACGTACGTGGAAGCGGTGAAGGCATACGCGGACGCCGGCTTCACGGAGGTCGCCCTCGTCCAGATCGGCGGCGACCAGCAGGAACCGTTCATCGAGTGGGCCCAGAAGAACCTGCTGCACGAGCTTCGGACGCTGTGAGGCCCTGCTGGGAGGAGCAGCTCTCTATGGCCGCTGCGCCGGGACGGGCCGGAGCGCGGGCCAGCGGGTGAGCATGCGTTGGCGCATCGCGGTACTGAGGCCGCTCAGGCCGCTGAGAGAGGCGTGGCCGGCCGTCATCCGGGCGACGACCCCGAGCCGGTGGACGAGCCGTTGCCGGGCGGTCGCGGTGCCCCACTTCCAGTCCCGGTGCGGAATCCGGGCCAGGTGATCAGTGCTGTCGCGGTGTGCCCGCTGCACCAGCGCGTCACCGCGGAGCAGCCAGCCGGCGCACGCGTCGGCGAGCCCGTCCTCGGCCTCGGAGCCGGTCAGGGCGCGCCACTCCGCGCGGTATGCGCCCTCCGCCCGTTCCAGCAGCGGCTCCGCCGCCGACGTGACACACCAGCAGGTCGGAAAGCCGATGCGCAGATAGGCGAGCTCCATCAGACCGCTGCCCAGGGACGCCTGCTCGAAGTCGATGAAGCGGAGCCCCGTGGGGGTGTGGAGATCGTTGCCGGGGCAGGGGTCCCCGTGCAGCAGGGCATGCCCGGGTGCCCGGCCGAGCCGATGCACGAGGTCATGGAGCTCGCCGGGCACGCCGGACGGGACCGGCACCTCCAGCGCCCCGGCCAGCCGCAGGAAGGACTCGACATCGGCCCGAGCCGGGCCCTGCCACCGGGGGAGCGCACCGGCGTCCTCCGGGCGGGCGGTGGCATGCAGCCGTGCCAGCGCGGCCGCGTAGTCGACGATCCAGTCACCGGCCGGGCGCCGGTGCTCCAGATGCTCCAGTACCAGGACCCGTTCGCCGGGGTCGGTGGCCAGCAGCGCGGGCACCACAGGGGTTTCCGCGCGGGAGGCGAGCCGCAGGGCTGCCACCTCACGGGCGTACCGCTCGTCGGCGCCGGGACCGGCGACGAGCTGCTTCAGCACCGCGGTCGCCGTCGGGAACTCGACGCGCCACACGCGCGAGCGAGGGCTGCTGCTCAGCTTGCGGGAGCGCCCGGGCAGTCCCAGCTCGGTCCGTAGCGCGTCCCCGAACGGCAGTCGTGACCACATGCACTCATTCTTGCCCCCTCCGCTGCGGTTCCACCGTGTACTTCGGGTCGTCCGCCGAGGCGATTCCGGCGTGGAAGATGCCGAAGCGGGTGAGGGCCGAGCCGGTCAGGAGGGCGAGGCCGCCCGCAACTGCCGCCGGGCGGCTGCGGTGGCCGAGCAGTCCGGCGGTCGCGGCGCCCGCCACGGTGAGCGCCTGTGCGCAGCGCAGCAGTGTGCCTGCTTTGCCCGAGCGGTAGGTCTCGGCGACCATGCCGAGCCGCCGCTCGGCCGCGGTCACGGCCGCCTTGTCGGCCGCGGCGGCCAGCAGCGCGGCGTACCGCGCAGGCGCGTTCTCCCTGGTCGGGGACGTCACCAGCGCCATGCCCGAGGCGGCGGCGGTCGCCGAGGCGGCGAAGAGGTACGGCAGTTCGCGGTGGGCGCCGTGCCAGGCGGGCACCGCCGTGTCCGCGGCGAGTACCGCCGTGTACGTCGTGACGGCCGGGCCGAGCAGCGCGGCGGCCCCAGTTGCGGCGGCGCCCGCCCGTGGCAGCCACCCGGTCACCGCGCTCGCGGCCGCCGCGCCCGCCAGCGGCCCGTACCCCGCCAGCAGCCACGAGCCGACACTCATCGGCGAGGTCGGCTTGCACACCCGCAGCATGTTGAGGAAGCGGTCGGGCCGGCCCAGGTCGTTGATGAGGGCCGCGGTCGAGAGGGAGATCGCCGCCAGGGACGAGACCTTCAGCGTCTTCGCCATCGTGCGGCGGCCGGTCAGCTGCGCGCCCGCGGCCAGTACGGAACCGGCGCCGGCCAGGCCGCCCGTGAAGAAGTACCCGGCGATGTCCCGGGGCTCCCACGCCGGTGCTTTGATGACGGGCCGTCCGTAGTACGAGTCGAACTCGGCCCGGGGGACCATGAGTTCCTCGCCCTTGCGCCGCCGCTCGCCCTTCCTGGCCGGGGTGCCGGTCATCGCCGTCCCTTCCGCCCGAGCATCGCGGGCAGTACGAAGGAGGCCGCGGCACCGGCCGCCAGGGACAGGGCCGCCGCGCCCGCGTGTTTCCACATCGCCGGGAGGTCGCGCGTGGTGACCACCGGGTCCGGCGGCAGTCCGTACACCTCCGGTTCGTCCAGCAGGAGGAAGAACGCACCGTCGCCGCCGACGCCGTCCTCCGGGTCGTGCCCATAGAGCCGGGCGCCGGGCACGCCCGCCTCCTGGAGCTGGTCGACGCGCAGCGCGGCCCGCTCGCGCAGTTCGTCCAGCGGGCCGAACTGGATGGAGTCGGTGGGGCACGCCTTGGCGCAGGCCGGTTCCTGACCGGCGCCGAGCCGGTCGTAGCACATCGTGCACTTGAAGGCCCGGCCGTCGTCCGCGCGCTGTTCGATGACGCCGTACGGGCAGGCCGGTACGCAGTAGCCGCAGCCGTTGCAGATGTCCTCCTGGACCACGACCGTGCCGTACTCGGTGCGGAAGAGCGAGCCGGTCGGGCAGACGTCGAGGCAGGCCGCGTGCGTGCAGTGTTTGCAGACGTCGGAGGACATCAGCCAGCGCATGTCCCCGGCGGGCTGTTGCGGGTCCTCCTCGGCGAGCGGGAGTTGCGTACGGCCGTCCGGCGCTGGTGACTCGGCCGGTACCCGGCGCGGCGCCGACTGTTCGATGAAGGCGACGTGCCGCCACGTCGAGGCGCCCAGGCCCTGGGTGTTGTCGTACGACATGCCGGTGAGGGACAGGCCGTCCTCGGGGATCGCGTTCCACTCCTTGCACGCCACCTCGCACGCCTTGCAGCCGATGCAGACGGAGGTGTCCGTGAAGAAGCCGACCCGTTCGGGCGGGTCCGGGTGGCCCGCGTCCCCGGCCGGGTCCGGTTCCGGGCCGCTGAAGAGGCTGCCGGTCTCGAAGAAGACGCCGGTCATGACGGCTGCTCGCTTCCCGTGAACTCGGTGATGCCGGCGCGCCGCCGGTACTCGGCGACCAGCCGGGGCAGGTCGGGGCCGCGCGGCCGGCGGCCCGGGCGGATGTCGGCGGTGAGCGCCTTGTCCTCCTGGATGTGCGCGTTGGGATCCAGCGCGATGGCCACCAGCTCGTTGGCCGCGTCGCCGGTGACCGTGCCGTTGGGTCCCCAGTGGAACGGCAGGCCGATCTGATGCACCGTCCGGCCCTGTACCGTCAGCGGCTTCATCCGCTCCGTCACCAGCACCCGCGCCTCGATCGCGTTGCGGGCCGTGATGACCGTCGCCCAGCCGGTGTGCGTGAGACCCCGCTCGGCCGCGAGCTGCGGGGACACCTCGCAGAAGAACTCCGGCTGGAGCTCGGAGAGATACGGCGACCAGCGGCTCATGCCGCCCGCGGTGAAGTGCTCGGTGAGCCGGTAGGTGGTGACCACGTACGGATAGGTGCCCGCGCCGGGCTCGTCGCCGCTGGGGTGGTAGCGGTTGCCGGGGCGGGAGTGGGTCTGCCGCGCGGGCGACCGGGAGCGGGACGGGTACAGGGCGTTGGCGAACGGGGAGTCCTGCGGCTCGTAGTGCGTGGGCAGCGGCCCGTCGAGCAGCCCGGCGGGCGCGAACAGCCAGCCCTTGCCGTCGGCCTGCATGATGAACGGGTCGTCGCCGCGCAGCGCGTCCGGCCCCTCGGCGTCAGCCGGCGGCACGTACCCGGGCTCCTTGTCCGGTACAAAGTCCGGCACGTCGCGCCCGGTCCACTGGCCCGCCTCGGCGTCCCACCAGACGTATGCCTTGCGGTCGCTCCACGGTGTGCCGTCGGGCCGGGCCGAGGCGCGGTTGTAGAGGATCCGGCGGTTGGCGGGCCAGGCCCAGGCCCACTCCGCGGCCACCCAGTCCTGTTCCGTGTGCGGCTTGCGCCGGTCGGCCTGGTTCACGCCGTCCGCGTACACCCCGCAGTAGATCCAGCAGCCGCAGGTCGTCGAGCCGTCGTCCTTGAGCTGGGTGTACGCGGAGAGCGGCGCGCCGTCCGGGCCGCGGCCGTTGATCTCCGCCAGCACGGCGTCGGCGACCGGCTCCTCCAGTTCGCCCTGTACGGGATAGTCCCAGGCCAGGTCCTGGATCGCGCGGTCCATCGGGTCGGTGGAGGCGGCCAGCTTCGCCTTGATGCGGCGGCCGAGGTGGTACATGAACCACAGGTCGCTGCGCGCGTCGCCCTCGGGCTCGACCGCGGCGTGGTGCCACTGCAGCCAGCGGTTGGTGTTGGTGAAGGAGCCGGACTTCTCGGTGTGCGAGGCGGCGGGGAGGAAAAACACCTCCGTGCCGATGTCCTCGGTGCGCAGCTCGCCGGACTCGATTTCCGGGCCGTCCTGCCACCAGGTCGCGGACTCGATGAGGGAGAAGTCGCGGACCACCAGCCAGTCGAGGTTGGCCATGCCGAGCCGCTGCAGGCGGGTGTTGGCGGAGCCGACGGCCGGGTTCTCGCCCATCAGGAAGTAGCCCTTGCAGGCGCCGTCGAGCTGGGCGAGGACGATGTCGTACGCGCCGTGCGAGCCGGTCAGCCGCGGCAGATGGTCGAAGCAGAAGTCGTTTCCGGGCGTCGCCGCGTCCCCGTAGTAAGCCTTCAGCAGGCTGACCAGGTACGCCCGCATATTGCTCCAGAATCCCTTGTCCGTACGGCTCGCCGTGACGAACGTGTCGAGATCCTCGTGCGCGTGGGCGTGCGGCATCGGCAGATATCCGGGCAGCAGATTGAAGAGCGTGGGAATGTCGCTGGAGCCCTGGATGGAGGCGTGGCCGCGGAGCGCCTGAATTCCGCCGCCGGGCCGTCCGATGTTGCCCAGCAGCAATTGCAGCACGCTCGCCGCGCGAATGTACTGCGAGCCGACCGTGTGCTGCGTCCAGCCCACCGCGTACACGAAAGCGCTGGTGCGTTCCGGCCCCGAATTCTCGGTGAGTGCTTCGCAGACGCGCAGGAACGTCTCGCGCGGCACGCCGCAGATCTCCGCGACCATGTCGGGGGTGTAGCGCGCGTAGTGGCGCTTGAGGAGCTGGAAGACGCAGCGCGGGTGCTGGAGCGTCGGGTCCTGGTCGGCACGGGACTCGGCCTGCGCGCCGCCCGAGCCGTGGGTCTCGGCGTGCCCCGCCGCGTGGAGACGGCGCCCGGTCTCCGGGTCCTTCTGCAGCCGCTCGTCGTGCCGCTGCTCCACGTCGCCCGAGGGCGCCTGCACGTCGGCGCCCTCGTACTGCCAGGTCTCCGCGTCGTAGCGGTGCTTCTCCTCGTCCAGGCCCGAGAAGATCCCGTCCAGGTCCTCGGTGTCCCGGAAGTCCTCGCCGACCAGGGTGGCGGCGTTGGTGTACGCCAGGACGTAGTCGCGGAACTCCTTGCCCTCGGTCAGTACGTGGTTGATGATCCCGCCGAGGAACGCGATGTCCGTGCCGGCCCGCAGCGGTACGTGCAGATCGGCGAGGGCGCTGGTGCGCGTGAAGCGCGGGTCGACGTGGATGACCGTCGCGCCGCGGGCCTTGGCCTCCATGACCCACTGGAAGCCGACCGGGTGGGCCTCGGCGAAGTTGGAGCCCTCGATGACGATGCAGTCGGCGTGCTGGAGGTCCTGCATGAAGGTGGTCGCGCCGCCGCGCCCGAAGGACGTGCCGAGCCCGGCGACCGTGGAGCTGTGGCAGACCCGCGCCTGGTTCTCCACCTGGACCACGCCGAGCCCGGTCAGCAACTTCTTGATCAGGTAGTTCTCTTCGTTGTCCAGCGTCGCGCCGCCGAGGCTCGCGATCCCGAGGGTGCGGGCCACGTGTGCGCCGTCGACCTCCCACTCCCAGGTCTCGCGGCGGGTCTCGATGACCCGGTCGGCGATCATGTCCATCGCGGTGTCGAGGTCGAGCGGCTCCCAGTCGGTGCCGTGCGGACGCCGGTACAGCACCTGGTGGCGGCGTGCGTCGCCGGTCGTCAGCTGGAGCGTCGCCGATCCCTTGGGACACAGCCGGCCCCGGCTGATGGGGGAGTCCGGGTCGCCCTCGATCTGGACGACACGCTCGTCCTTGACGTACACCTGCTGGCCGCAGCCGACCGCGCAGTACGGACAGACGGACTGCACCACCCGGTCGGCGGTGTCCGTACGCGGGCGCAGCTCCTCGGTGTACGCGGACATCGCGGCGCGTCCGCGGCCGAGCGGGTCCTCGCCGGTGAGCTGCCGGTACACGGGCCAGTCGCGGAGCAGCCGCCGTACGCCCATGGATCCTCCCGCCGTCGGCGCCCGGTGCCCGGTGCCCGGGGCCGTGATGAGTGCCTCCAGGGTTGCCCCTGATGCGCCCGGGTGCCCGGCGACAGGCCGCTCACACCCGCCAATCGGGCGAGCGGCCGTGGGGCGGCGCACGTCGACCGCCGGGCGCGCGGCCCCGAGGTGAGAACCGCCCGCCCGCGGTGAACCCTGGAGGCGTGAGTCACACCGCCCTCATCGTCATCGACATGATCAACACCTACGACCACGAGGACGCCGACCTGCTGCTGCCCTCGGTACGCAAAGCACTGCCCGCCGTCGTCCGCCTCATCGAACGGGCGCGCGCGGACGGCGTACCGGTGATCTACGCCAACGACAACTTCGGCGAGTGGCGCTCGCACCACGGCGAGATCCTGCAGACCGCGCTCGACGGGCCGCACGCGGAACTGGTGGACCCCGTCCGCCCCGACGACTCCTCGCTCTTCATCGTCAAGGCCCGGCACTCGATCTTCTACGAGACGCCGCTGGCCTATCTGCTGTCCCAGCTCGGCATCGACCACGTCGTGCTCTGCGGCCAGGTCACCGAGCAGTGCGTGATGTACTCCGCGCTGGACGCGCACATCCGGCACCTGAAGGTCACCGTCCCGGACGACGCCGTCGCCGCCATCCACCCCGACCTCGCCGAAGCGGCGCTGCGCATGATGGAACGGAACATGAACACCCGCATCTGTACGGTCGCGACGCTGGACTGGGACGCGGCCGCGCGGCGTGATTGACGGCTGCCGTGCCGGGCACTCGGGTGGCGCAAGCACAGCCGAGCGGAACGCGTGACCTGTTCCGCGTACGGAGAGGAGCGCATGATGCCCAGCGGCTCCAACGCCAAGCGCGAGCGTCAGTACGAGCACATCAAGGAAGGTGCCGAGAAGCGCGGCACCTCCCCCGGGCGCGCGAAGGAGATTGCCGCGCGGACGGTCAACAAGGAGCGGGCCCGCTCCGGCGAGGCGAAGTCGGCCAGCCGGTCCTCCACGCAGGACACGAAGTCCGCACCGGAACGCGGCGGCCAGCGCTCCGGCAACCGCACCGGCCCGAAGGGCCCGACGAAGGACCAGCTGTACAACGAGGCCAAGCAGAAGAACATCGACGGCCGCTCCTCGATGACCAAGGACGAGCTGGCGAAGGCGCTCGGCCGCTGAGAACCGGCGTGCCGCTGAGAGGTGTGCCGCTGAGAACCGGTGTTACGACCCCGGGCGGTCCGGGTGCGCCAGATCGTACGGACGCGGATACGGCCCCGGGCGGAAGGCCGAGTAACGCGCCTCCGTCGTCGGGTCGGACCGCCGTGCCTCCGCGTTGAGCGCGCCGGGCGAGGTATTGCCCCAGCGCCCGGTCTCGACCCGGCGGTCGACCGTGTGCAGCGCCGCGAGCTGCTCCGCGGGGCTGAACGTGCAGTGCCCGGCATTGTCGACAATTCCCTGGCGCAGCAGCGCCCCGGACCCGGCGGCCGTGACGGCCCGCTCGTGCGCCGAGGTGACCTGCACCGGGACCAGCGCATCGCCGGTCGTGTGCACGTCCAGCTGCGGGGTGCGCAGCTTCCCCGTGAAGGCGATGTTGCGGGTCATGTAGCGGACGGCCGCCGGGTCGGCCTTGATGCGGGGCGCGTCGGCGAGCGTACGGAGGTCGTTCCGCAGCGAGAGCCCCGCCGCCTTGTAGAGCGCCGCGACCTCCTTGAAACCGGATGACTTGCGCAGCATCGCCGCGTAGTCCACGCCGGTGTTCCACGACATGTTCCCGCCGGCCCGCTGCTCGGCCTCCTGGCGGCGCCCGAAGGCGGCGTCCAGCATCATGCCGACCGCCTGGTACTGGTTGGCCTGCTGCGCCTCGTAATCGTGCGGCGCGGGGCGCTCCTGCTTCGGGTCGTTCCAGCCGGGGATGTTGTGCAGGGCGGCGGCCAGCGCGATCCGGGCCCGCCCGGCCGGGGTGTCCTGGGCCTTGTCGACGGCGGAGCCGAGCTCGCCGGCGGTCCGGTCCGCCTCGGCCGCGTCCGCGAAGCCGGTCAGCGGGAAGTCGGAGCCGGGGGCCAGCAGCGTCTTCAGGGCGAAGGCCGGGTCCAGGGTCGAGTTCCAGTTGGCGACGCCGCCCTGGACGAGGCCGCACAGGGACAGCGAGCCGTCGATGCGGCCGGGGTGCCGCTCGGCGATGGCGGTGGTGACCAGGCCGCCGTAGGACTGGCCCCAGGCGAGCGTGCGCCGCGCCGGGCCGACCCGGTCGGCGAAGACGTCGAGGGTGGCGAGCTGGTCGGGCACCGCCTGCTCGACGGCCCACCCGGTCCTGGCGTACGACGATCCGGCGAGCGCGTACCCCTCGCTGAGCAGCAGCTTCTTCGTGGTCTCGTCGGTGGCGTCCACCGCCTCGTTGGGGGCGCCGGCCGGCCGGTAGCCGTGGCTGAACAGCAGCAGGGTGCCGTTCCAGCGGGCAGGGGTGTCGATCATGTACGTGGCGCCGGAGGGCAGGGTGCCTTCGAGGTGGCGGGGCTCGTCCGGCGCGGCGGTCGCGGGCGGCACCGCGGCGGTGGCGAGCAGCGCGGCGACGGCCACGGCGGTCCCCGCCCGTGTGCGTACTCTCATCAATGAACTCCTTCCGGTCGGATGTGTTCTCCTGAGTGCGGTTCGGTGCCGAACCGGTCGCGGCTGGTCTCCCTCACCCGCCACACCGTCAGCGCCGTGACGGCCGCGCCTGCCGTGAGCAGCAGCGCGACGGGCCCGCTGCCGCCGTACGAAGCGAGCAGGCTGCCGGCGATCAGCGGCGAGAACCCGGCGCCGAGCAGCGTTGCGGTCTGGTAGCCGAGCGAGGCGCCGGTGTAGCGCACGCGCGTCCCGAACATCTCGGTGAGCAGCGCCCCCAGCGGCCCGTACATCGTGGACTGGGCGACGCCGTGCCCGAGGACGAGCGCCAGGATCAGCAGCCCGGGACTGCCGGAGTCGACCAGCGCGAACACCGGGAACGCGGTGGCCGCCGACAGCACCGCACCGGCCAGCACCACCGGCCGCCGCCCGAACCGGTCGGACAGCGCCCCGGCACACGGCAGCACCAGCAGCGCCGTGCAGGAGGCGAGCGTGACGCCGGTGAGGACCTGCGTCCGTGTGAAGCCCTGCCCCACCGCGTACGAAACCATGTAGCTGGTCAGCAGCGACTGCGCGACGAACGGGCCGATGCCCACGCAGGCCGCGAGCAGCACGGCGCGCGGCTTGCGCAGTACGTCCAGGAGCGGCAGCCGGGCGGCGGTCCGCTGCTCCTTGACCGCGCGGAACAGCGGGCTCTCGGTGACCTTCAGCCGTACGTACAGCCCGGCGACCAGCAGGACGATGCTGAGCAGGAACGGCACCCGCCAGCCCCAGGTGCGGAACTGCTCGTCGGGCAGCGTGCCGACGAGGGTGACGACGGCGGTGGACAGGACGGTGCCGAGCGGCGCGCCGAGCTGGGTGAGGCTGGTCCACCGGCCGCGCGGCCGGCTGCCCGCGTGCTCGGCGACCATCAGTGTCGCGCCGCCCCACTCGCCGCCGATCGCGATGCCCTGGACGACGCGCAGCAGTACCAGCAGCACGGGCGCCCACACGCCGATCGCGTCGTACGTCGGCAGCAGCCCGATGAGGAAGCTGCCGACGCCCATCAGCACCATCGTCGTCAGCATCATCGACTTGCGGCCGAGCCGGTCGCCGAAGTGCCCGAAGACGAGGCCGCCGAGCGGCCGGGCGACATACCCGGCCGCGAAGGTCCCGAAGGCCGCGACGGTACCGGCAGCGGGCGAGGCCGCCGGGAAGAACAGATCGCCGAAGACGAGCGCGGCGACCGTGCCGTAGACCAGGAAGTCGTAGAACTCCACGGCCGTGCCGATCAGTCCGGAGACCGCGACCCTCCGGAGCTGCCGCGCGTCCTGCGCCTCGCTCACGGCGGTCATCCGTAGAAGCGGGAGAGGCTGCGCAGCACGCAGGCGGGCTTGGCGGCACCCTCGATCTCGACCGTGCCGTCGACCGCGATCTGCACCCCGCCCTGCACCTCGTCCACGGAGGCCAGCGTCGCGGCCAGCCGGATGCGCGAGCCGACCTTCACGGGGGAGGGGAAGCGGACCTTGTCCAGGCCGTAGTTGACCTTCGTGGTGACGCCCTGGACGTCGAGGAGTCCGGTGAAGAGCGGTATGAAGAGCGAGAGGGTCAGGTAGCCGTGGGCGATCGGCGCGCCGAAGGGGCCCTCGGCGGCCTTCTCGGGATCGGTGTGGATCCACTGGTGGTCGCCGGTGGCGTCGGCGAAGGTGTCGATGCGGTCCTGGGTGACCTCCAGCCAGTCGCTGGTGCCCAGGTCGCTGCCGGCGAGCTTCTTCAGTTCGTCGAGGCCGTTGACGGTGACGGTCATGAGGTTCCTCTTTCGTTGCTGTGGAGTGGGTGCGTGCCGTACAGCGTGCGGACGCGGGGTTTGAGGAGCTTTCCGGAGGCGGTGCGCGGCAGTTCTTCCGCCACCACCACCGACTTGGGGATCTTGTACTTGGCCAACTGCCCGGCCAGTGCGGCGAGCACCTCGGCCGGATCCAGGACGCAGCCCTCCCGGGCGACGACGACGGCACGGGGCACCTCGCCCCACCGCTCGTCCGGTACGCCGATCACGGCGCACTCCGCGATGCCGGGGTGGGCGAGCAGGGCGTTCTCGACCTCGGCGGGGTAGATGTTCTCGCCACCCGAGATGATCATGTCCTTGAGGCGGTCGACGACGGTGACATAGCCGTCCGCGTCGGCCCGGGCCGCGTCGCCGGTGCGGAACCAGCCGTCGGCGAACGCGGCGGCGCTCTCCTCGGGCAGGCCCCAGTAGCCGGACATCACGTTCGGGCCGCGCACCAGCACCTCGCCGGTCTCGCCGATGCCGGTCTCCGTCAGGTCGGGCCGCACCACCCGTACGTCGGTGAAGAAGTGCGGCACTCCTGCCGAGCCCGCCTTGGTGACGGCGTGTTCACCGTCCAGGAAGAGCGCGCCGGGGGACGCCTCGGTCATGCCGTACCCCTGCTGGAAGGTCAGCCCGCGCTCCTGGTACGCGGCGATCAGCGGCCCGGACACGGGGGAGCCGCCGCAGGTGAGGATGCGCAGCGAGGACAGATCGGCGGCCGGCCAGCGAGGGCTGCGCGCGATCCGCTCGTACATCGTGGGCACCCCGAACATGAAGGTGATCCCGTGCTCGGCGATCAGGTCGAAGGTGGCCTCGGAGTCGAAGGACTCCACCAGGACGCAGGTGCCGCCCTTGAGCAGGACCGGCAGGGTGAGCATGTTCAGCCCGGCGGTGTGGAACAGCGGCGCGGAGACGAGCGCCACCTCGTCCGCGGTCAGGTCGGTGTCGACCAGGACGTTGAGCGCGTTCCAGGTGAGGTTGGCGTGCGTGAGCATCGCGCCCTTCGGGCGGCCCGTCGTGCCCGAGGTGTACATGATGATGCACACGTCGTCGCCGCTGACCGGCTCGTCGAGCGGCTCGGCGGCGGAACCCGCCATCAACTCCTCGTACTCCGGGCCCACTTCGACGTACGTCCGTACGCTGCCGGCCCGGTCCCGCAGCCCGTCGACGAGTCCCGCGTGGGTGGGGGAGTGCACCAGTGTGACGGCGCCCGAGTCGGTGAGCTGGTATGCGATCTCCGGTCCGGCCAGCCGGGTGTTGAGCGGTACGAAGACCGCGCCCAGCGCGCCCGCGGCGAAGAACGTCTCCAGGAAGGCCGGGTGGTTGGGGCCGAGATAGGCGATCCGGTCGCCGCGCCGGACGCCGGCCGCGCGCAGCGCGCGGGCCAGCCGGGTGGTGCGGTCGTACAGTTCGGCGTAGGTGGTCGCCGTGCCTTCGTGGCGGACGGCGGTGCGGTGCGGGGTCTTGCGGGCCCGGCGGGCGGGCCACGACCCCAGTCCCTCGTTGCGCACAGCGGCTCTCCTTGGGTCCGTTGGGCCTCTTGGGATCCTTGCCGTGGGGTCAGGCGAGCCCGAGCAGCCGGGCGGCGTTCTCCTTGAGGATCTTCGGCCGGACCGCGTCCTTGATCTCCAGCTTCGCGAAGTCCGCGAGCCAGCGGTCCGGCGTGAGCACGGGGTAGTCGGAACCGAAGAGGACCTTGTCCTTGAGCAGCGTGTTGGCGTACTGCACGAGCTGCGGCGGGAAGTACTTCGGCGACCAGCCCGACAGATCGATGTGCACGCCCGGCTTGTGCGTGGCCACGGCCAGCGCCTCGTCCTGCCAGGGGAAAGAGGGATGGGCCAGGATGATCTTCAGATGCGGGAAGTCGGCCGCCACGTCGTCCACGTGCAGCGGATTGGAATACTTCAGCCGGATCCCGCCACCGCCCGGCACGCCCGCGCCGATGCCGGTCTGCCCGGTGTGAAAGAGGGCGATCGCCCCGGCTTCCTCGATGACCTCGTACAGCCCGTACGCCAGCCGGTCGTTGGGGAAGAACGCCTGGATGCTCGGGTGGAACTTGAAGCCGCGTACGCCGTACTCCTCGACCAGCCGCCGTGCCTGCTTCACCGCCGCCTTGCCGCGGTGCGGGTCGAGCGAGGCGAACGGGATCAGTACATCGGCGTTGGCGGCGGCGGCCTCGGCGACCTCCTCGTTCGGCACCGGCTCGGTGCCGGTCGCGGACTCCGCGTCCACGGTGAAGACGACGGCGGCCATCTTCCGCTCGCGGTAGTACGCGGCGATCTCCGGCAGCGTCGGCTTACGGCTGCCCTCGATCTTGAAGTACGCGCTGGAGGCGTCGGCCAGTTCGTCGTCCAGGGACGCCCGGCCCTTGCTGGAGACCTCGGCGTGCGTGTGCACATCGATGGCGACCAGTTCGTCCATGTTCATCGCGCCGGTCGTCATGGCTCACGCCTCCGGGATCACGGGGGCGGGGATACCCACGGACTGCGGTTCGCGGCCCACGGAGGTGTGCCAGGCCGCCGCGACGGTCTCCGGGCGCCAGCCGCCGTCCGCGTACGCCACCGACACCTCCTGCGGGTGCGACCACAGCGCGAGCTTGTCGCCGCCGATGCCGACGCACTGGCCGGTGACGTCCTTCGCCGCGTCCGACGCGAGGAACGGCACCAGCGCCGCACAGTCCTCGGCCGTGCCGAAGCCCTCGCCCTTGCGCAGGAAGTCCGGCAGCGGCTCGCCGCGCCGCATGGCCTCGATGTACGGGGCGAACGCGGGGATCGTCTCGGTCATCGCGGTCGCCGCGACGGGCACGATCGCATTGACCGTCACACCGGCCCGCGCCAGCTCCATCGACCAGGTGCGGGTCATCGCGGCGATACCGGCCTTCGCCGCGGCGTAGTTGGTCTGCCCGAAGTTGCCGCGCTGCCCGGCGGGCGAGCCGACCAGGATCAGCCGGCCGCCCTCGCCCTGCTCCCGCATCCGCACGGCGGCGGCCCGGGCACAGGTGAAGGTGCCCTTCAGGTGGGTGGTGACAACGGCGTCGAAGTCCTCGTCGGTCATCTTCCACAGCACCCGGTCCCGCAGGATGCCCGCGTTGGTCACCATCACGTCCAGCCGGCCGAACTCCTCGACCGCGCGGGCCACCAGCCGGTCGGCGGCCTCGGTGGTACCAACGGCGACGGCTTCCGCGACGGCCCGGCCGCCGGCCTCGGTGATGGTCTTCGCGGCCTCTTCGGCCACGGCCTCGTCGAGGTCATTGACGACGACGGACGCGCCGGCCGCGGCGAGCGCCGAGGCGTACGCGAGGCCCAGGCCGCGGCCGGAACCGGTCACGACGGCGACCTTGCCGGTGAGGTCGACGGGGGAGTGGGCAGTGGGTCCGGACACGGTGAATCCTCTCAACAGGCGCGGTGCGCAAGGGAGTTGGATGGCATGGGGGAAGGTGGGCCGGGCTGTTCGCCCGGCTTCCGGCCCCGCCGTGACCGAAGCTAAGACCAATCGTTGTTGACGTCAATGGTTGTCTTCGTAATCGAAAATGCGGCATGCTGAGGGCGCTGGTGAGATGGAGAGCCGGAGAGAGCCGGAGAAGCTGCCCCGCGCCCGGGGCGCCGAACAGGGAGCGCGCCACCGATGACCGCCCACGGAACGCCCACCGCCCACGCCCCGCATCCGGGGCCTGTCGACGCCGACGAGCCGTGGATGCGGGGCCTGCACGCCGACACCGGGTATCTGCTCTACCGGCTCGGCCTGCGCTCGGGGCAGCTCTTCAACGCAGCGCTCCAGGAATCCGGCCTCCGGCTGCGGCACTACGCACTGCTGCGCTACCTCGCCACCGTCGAGGGCGCACCCCAGCGGGACCTGAGCGAACGCCTCGGCTACGACCCGAGCGCCATCGTCGGCCTCGTCGACGACCTCGAACGCCTGCACCTCGTCGAGCGCCGCCCGGCCCCCACCGACCGGCGCCGCCGCATCGTCGTACTGGCCGAGGCCGGCCGGACGTACCTCCGCGACACGGATGAGGCCAGCCACCGCGTCACCGACGAACTGACGGGCCCGCTCTCGGAGGAGGAGCGGGACACACTGCACGCGCTGCTGCTACGGGTGGCGCAGACGGATCGCGGGTGAGCGGTGCTAGGGCGCACCCACGAACTCCAGGGTGGCCGGGCCCTTCTGCGACTTCACCCCCTTGCCGGAGCAGGCGGCCAGGTCCAGCGCGGGCAGAACCACCACGCGAATGGCCTTGCTGCCCTTGCCCACTCCGCTGGTGACCTCGCCCATCGATGTGACCGTGGTCGTGCCATTGGCCGCGCGCTTGACGTCGGTGACAGAGAACTTGACCGTGCTGGTCTTTTTGGTGTTCCAGGTGTACCGGATCACGTCCGGAGGAGTCGGTTGTGCGGTCACCAGGCAGCTGGCCTTCTCATCGAATGATGCTTTGCCGCTACCGTCCTTGATGCCGTCCGGCGCCACGGCGCAGTCGTACTTCTCCGTGACCGTGGCGGTAAGGGTCTGCTCCTTATTGGTCATTGCGGGGCTGTACGAGGCGGTCTGTTCGCCCTCGCAGCTGAGAAGCGTGGGGGCGCCATGAGCAGTGGGAGCCAGGAACAATGCCCCGGCGGTCATACCGAGCAGTGCTGCCGTACAGCGCGCGAACATGCGCATGAACCCATCCTTGAGTCGGTCGGTCGGCTTTCCCGGAACGACGAGCAGAGCCAACCCAAGCGACACCGGACGAGCCGGACAACACAGCGCCGCACGCTGCACCAGGAACCAGCCACAGGCGCAGCTCTCCCTGTGCACCACACGTCACGCCAGTGAACCGGCGCGGCGGCTCAGGTCAGTGGGATGCGCGCGAAGCGTCCCGCGATGTGCAGGTCCGCCTCGATGCCGGCGACCGTCGCGCGGAGTTCGGGCAGTACGTCCGTGACGCACTCCTCGGTGGTCCGCCGGACGGTGTGCATCGCGACGTTCACGGCCGCCACGACCTCGCCCGTACCGCTGCGCACCGGTACCGCGATCGAGCGCAACCCCTCCTCCAACTCCTCCTCCACCAGGGCGTATCCCTGGTCGGCGACCTGGTCCAGGAGCGTGGCGAGCGCGTCGGGGCCGGTGACCGTCCGCGGGGTCAGCGGGCGCGGTTCGCTGCGGGTGAGCCGCGCGTACCGTTCGGCGGGCGGCAGTCCTGCCAGCATCGCCCGGCCCAGCGCGGTCGCGTAGGCGGGCAGCCGGGTGCCGACGGTGATGTTGACGCTCATCACGCGGGTGGTGGCGACCCGTGCCGTGTACCGGATGTCGTCGCCGTCGAGCGCGGCGAGGGACGCCGAGTCGTGCACTCGCGCGGCGAGCGCCGCGAGATGGGGCGCGGCGATCTGGGGGAGCGAGGTGCGGGAGAGCGGGGGGTAGCCGAGCGCCAGGACGCGCGGGATGAGCCGGAAGGTACGCCCTTCGGAGGCCACGTACCCCAGATGCTCCAGCGTGATCAGGGCCCGGCGCGCGGTGGCCCGCGCCAGCCCGGTCGCCTCGGCGGCGGCGGACAGCGTCAGCTCGGCGCGCCCCTCGCCGAACGCGGTCAGCACGGTCAGACCGCGGGCCAGGGACTCGATGAACTCGCGGCCCAGCTCCTGCTTGGAGGCGGCGGTCCAGGCGGCGAGCGGCTGCTCGGCGGGCTCCGGGGCGGGCTCGTCCGCGGCCTGCGCGAGCTCCCGCTCCATCCCGTCCACAGTCTCCCGCAGCCGGGACAGCAGCGTGTCCCGCAGAGACGCCGCGCTGTGCCGGCTGGTGTGGCTCACCACGTTCACCGCGCACGCGATCGAGCCGTCCGGGGCGTGTACCGGCACGGACAGCGCCACCAGCCCCGGCTCGATCAGCTGGTCGTCCAGCGCCCACCCCCGCTCGCGTGCCTCCCGGGCACGCTCCTCGAAGCGGCCATCGTCGGAGCGGTCGTCGGCCGCCGCCCCGCCGGTGTCACGCGGCGGTACGGCCAGGAAGCCCCGGTCCTCCGGATCGGCGGCCCGGCGCTCCCGCCAGCGCGCCCACTCCGCGTCGGTCCACTCCGCGGCGAACAGCGCACCCGGCGCGGTGCGCTCGGCCGGCAGCAGGTCGCCGATGCGGAAGCTGAGCGACATCGCGCGGCGCCGGGTCGCCTGGTGCAGGAAGCGGATGCCGTCCCGGTCGGGGACCGCGAGGGACACCGACTCGTCCAGCGCGTCGGCGAGCGCGTCGGCGTGCCCGCCGAGCAGCCCCGGCAGCCGCAGTGCGGCGAGGTAGGCGTTGCCCAGTGCCATGACGCGCGGAGTGAGCACGGCGTCCCGGCCGTCCAGGCGCACGAAGCCCATCCGGGCGAGGGTCGCGGTCACCCGGTCGACGGTGGAGCGGGCGAGGCCGGTGGCGCGCTCCAGCTCGCTCAGGCTCAGCGTGCCGTCGGCATCGGTGAGCCGGCGCAGCACGGCGATGCCGCGCATCAGCGGCGTGACGGCCTCGGCCGGTGCCTCGGTGGCGGCGGGCGGCGTCGTGGTGTCGGTCGGTGGCATCGGCTCTCCGTCGTGGATCCTCGGTACACCGTAATCGCCCGTAAACAAACCGTTGACAGGCGTACGGAGCGAGCGCAGACTCATGGCCACGCAGTCGTGAACATTACTTCACTACGCGAACACCTGCCACAAGAAGCGGTACCCGATCCGGTACCGCGCCGTCCTCGACGACGAGGAGACATCACATGCACACCACCGTCGGGATCATCGGCGGCGGCCCCGCCGGCCTGCTGCTCGCCCGTCTGCTGCACACCGCCGGCATCGACAGCGTCCTGCTGGAGCGCCGCGACCGCGCGTACGTGGAGCAGCGCCAGCGCGCGGGCATCCTGGAGCAGGCCACCGTGGACGCGCTGCGGGCGTGCGGGGCCGGGGCCCGGCTGGACGCCGAGGGCATGGTCCACGACGGCATCGAGCTGCGCTTCGACCGGCGCGCGCACCGCATCGACTTCCCCTCGCTCGCCGACGGGCGCCGCGTGACGGTCTACGCCCAGACCGAGGTCGTCAAGGACCTCATTGCGCTCCAGCTCGCCGAGGGCGGCCCGCTGCTCTTCGAGGCGGACGTGCACGCAGTGGAGGGTGCCGACACCGACCGCCCGCTGATCCGCTACACCCACGAGGGCCAGGAACAGACCCTCACCTGCGACTACGTCGTCGGCTGCGACGGCTTCCACGGAGTGGCGCGGAACGCCGTACCGGAGCGGCTGCGCACCACGTACGAGCGCGTGTACCCGTACTCCTGGCTCGGCATTCTGGCCGACGCGCCGCCCGCCGCCGACGAGCTGATCTACGCCCACTCCGACCGCGGCTTCGCGCTGGCCAGCATGCGCTCCCCGTCGGTCAGCCGGCACTACCTCCAGGTTCCCAACGGCACCGACCCCGCCGACTGGCCCGACGACCGCATCTGGGACGAGCTCGACGCCCGCTTCGCCCTCGACGCCGACCCGAGCTGGCGGCTCAAGCGCGGCCCCGTCACCGCCAAGTCGGTCCTCCCGATGCGCAGCCACGTCACCGAGCCGATGGCGTACGGCCGGGTGCTGCTGGCCGGCGATGCCGCGCACATCGTGCCGCCCACCGGCGCCAAGGGCCTCAACCTCGCCGCCGCCGACGTCATCGTCCTGGCCCGCGCCCTGACCCACTGGCACGCCACCGGATCGACGGACCTGCTGGACTCCTACTCCGACACCTGTCTGCGCCGCGTCTGGCGCGCGGAACACTTCTCGTACTTCATGACCACCACGCTGCACACCGCCCCCGACCAGTCCCCCTTCGAGACCCGCCTGCAGCTCTCCCAGCTCGACCGCGTCGCGACCTCCCGCCACGCCGCCGCCGAACTGGCCGAGAACTACACGGGCCTGCCGCTGGCTACGGGGCCGCTGGCCTGAGCCTCCGGGGCCGCCCCTGGGCCGATCACCCGTTCGGCCGGGGGCGGGATGGTCGGTACCGCTGTGCCGGGTACCCGTACGTCCCGTACCGGACGGAAAGGCACAGCCATGGCACGCGCGGCACTCTTCGACGTCGACGGCACGCTCGCCGACACCAATCACCTCCACGTCACCGCGTGGTGGGAGGCGTTCCGGCAGCGTGGGCACCACGTGCAGATGACCGCCATCCACCACGCGCTCGGGCGCCCGTCGAGCGATCTGATCGCGCATGTACTGGGGGAGGACCGGGACACGGGACAGGACGCGGATATCAGCGCCGCGCACAAGACGCTGTACGCGACGTACTTCGAGCGGCTGTCCGCGCTGGACGCCGCCGGGGAGCTGCTGCGCGCCCTGGCGGCACGCGGCTGGCGGAACGTGCTGGTCACCTCGGCCGACGGGCACGAGCTGGGCGCGCTGCGCCGGGCCATCGACGCCGACGACGCCATCCTGGACACCGCCAGCGCGGACGACGTCAGCGAGGGAAAGCCCGCGCCCGAGCCGGTGGAGCACGCCAGGAAGCTGGCCGGGGTGACGACGGAGCAGGCGGTGTTCGTCGGGGACTCGGTGTGGGACATGCAGGCCGCGGCCCGGGCCGGGGTCGGCGCGGTCGCCCTGCTGTGCGGAGGCATCCCGCGGGCCGATCTGGAGAAGGCCGGGGCCTCGGAGGTGTACGCGGATCCGGCCGACCTGCTGGCCCGGCTCGACGACAGCCTCTTCGCCCGGGTGACGGGGGAGGAATGAGCCCGCCGTCCCTTTGAGGCACAGGGGAAACATCCCGTGATGCCGGATATGAGTTGGCGCACGAAGATGAGTTGAGGCCCGTCCGGAGGGGCACCCGAGGAATCTCGTGCAGTCCCCGGTAAGGACAGTCCCGGAACGACGGTCCCGGAATGACAGTCCCCGGACGGATGGAACGGAGCGTTATGACCCCGAAGAACGAACAGGGCGAGAACGGGCGCAGCGCCGCCAAGGGCGCGGGCCGGGGCGATCCCCGGAGCCGGGACACGGCGGCGAAGGAGGTACTGGCCGAGTTCGAGGACGCCGAGACGCGCGTCGCCGGACCCGACGAGCGGCGGCACGTGGCCGGCGAGAGCGGCGACCCCCTGACCACCAGCCTGGACGCCCAGGAGTCCATCAACGAGGCCGGCCGCGCCGAGGCCGGCACCGACCCGGACCAGCGGGATCAGCGGCCCCCACGCGCGAAGCGGCAGCGGTCCGCGCGGCCGGAGGAGGGCTGAGCGCTGTGGCTGTGCCCTTGTCGGCCTTGTCGTCCCTGTCCGACAGCACCGTGCCCCTGCTCCTGGAGGGGTACGCGTGGCTGCCCGACCGCCGGCGCCGCAACGGCGGCGCGCCGGTCCGCACCCGGCTGCTGGGAAAGCCGGCGATCGCACTGCACGGCACGGACGCCGTGCGGTTCTTCTACGACGAGAGCAACATCCACCGCCGCGACGCGCTGCCGGGCCCGGTGCTCGACACACTCTTCGGCCGCGGCGCGGTGCACACCCTCGACGGCGACCGCCACCGGGTGCGCAAGGCCCTCTTCGCCCACCTGCTCAAGGACGAGGAAGCGATCGCCGACCTGACCGAGCGCGCGACCGCCGAGTGGCAGCGGGCCCGCGCCGACTGGTCGGGCCGCCCCCGGGTCGTCCTCTTCGACGCGTTCGCGCTGCTGCTCACCCGCGCGGTCTGCGACTGGGCGGGCATCGCGCTCGACGACGACGGCGCGCAGGAGATGGCCGACGACCTGGTGGCGATGGTGGACGGCTTCGCGACGCCGGGGCCGCGCCACTGGCGGGCCCGCCGCGCGCGCAGCCGTCAGGAGGAGCGGCTGGCGCGCCGCATCGAGGACATCCGGCGGGCCGGGCCCGAGGACCGGGCGTCGGGCCGGCCGACCGGTACGGCGCTGGCCGAGGTGGCCCGGCACCGGGAGGTCGACGGCGCCCCGCTCGACGCGCACACCGCCGCAGTGGAAGTGCTCAACGTCATCCGGCCGACCGTCGCGGTGGCCTGGTTCCTGACCTTCGCCGCGCACGCCCTGCACCGCTGGCCCGAGCACCGCGCGCCGCTCGCCAAGGGCGATGCCGCGTACGCCCGGGGCTTCGCCCACGAGGTACGCCGCTTCTACCCCTTCGTACCGTTCCTCGGCGGGCTGGCCGCACGCGACCTGGAGTGGCGGGGCGAGCGCATCGGGGACGGCACGATGGTCCTGCTCGACGTCTACGGGCAGAACCACGACCCCGACCTGTGGCCCCGCCCGTACACCTTCGACCCCACGCGCTTCACGGACGCCGAACCGGGCCGCGACGACCTCATCCCGCAGGGTGGCGGCGAGGTCTCCCACGGCCACCGCTGCCCGGGCGAGGACATCGTGCTCGCGCTGCTCCAGACCCTCGTACCCCTGCTGGCACGGCTGGAGTACCGAGTGCCGGAACAGGACCTCACGGTGCCACTGCACCGGATCCCGTCGACGGTGCGCGGCGGGTTCGTCGTCACCGGCGTCCGCTGACCGGCGACCCGGGCAGGTGGCAGCCATGACGTCGTACGTCCCGAAGTTCGACCGGGAGCCCGGTCTCGCGCCCGAGGCCCGGTTCCCGGTGGTCGCGCTCGCGTCCTCGGCCGGCGGGCTCAACGCGCTGTTCCAGGTGCTCGGGCCGCTGCCCGCCGATCTGCCGGCAGCCGTCCTGGTGGCCCAGCATCAGCAGCCCGACCGGCCCAACAGGCTGCCGCAGCTCCTCGACGCCCGCAGCCGGCTGACGGTCCGCTCCGCCCGCGACGGGGACACCCTGGAGCAGGGCACCGTACTGGTCACCCCGCCCGGCTCCCACCTGCTGGTGGTCAGCGACAACCGCATCGGACTGATCGACGTCGGCAAGCGCGCGCTGCCGCCGCGGCCGACGGCGGACATGATGCTGGCGACCCTGGCCGTGACCTGCGGGCCGCGGGCCCTGGCGGTGGTCCTCACCGGCGTCGGCACGGACGCCCAGTCCGGCATCCGCGCGGTCACCTGCTGCGGCGGCCGGGCCCTCGCCCAGGACGAGGCGAGCTCGGCGCACTTCGGGATGCCGGGCGCGGCGATCAGCACCGGCGAGGTGGACATGGTGCTGCCGCTGACGGAGATCGCCAAGGAGATCCAGGCGCATGTGACGGCGGTGGGGGAGGAGGGGCCGGACAGCGGCAGCAAGGCGTGCTGACCGGCGTACGGGCCGCTGTCAGGCGGCCTCCCGCGGCTCCTCCCGCACCACCTCCGACGGCTTCTTGTCGTCCCGCAGGCCCAGGAAGCGCGGGTGGCGCAGCATCCCGTCCCGGGTCCACTCGGTGAAGCCGACCTCGGCGACCAGCTCGGGGCGTACCCAGTGCGCGGCCCGTTCCCGTACCGGGTCGCCGAACGGGGACCGGGCCTGCTCCCGTTCGTCCAGGAGGCCGCGGATGCGGTGCAGCGCGGCCCGGTCGTAGCCGGTGCCGACCTTGCCCGCGTACCGCAGCCCGCCGTCCGCGTAGTAGCCGAGCAGCAGCGCGCCGAAGCCGACGCGGCTGCCGGCCGGCTCGGTGAAGCCGCCGATCACGAACTCCTGGCCGCGGGCGCACTTCAGCTTCAGCCAGTCACCGGAGCGGCGCGGCACGTAGGGTCCGTCGGCGCGCTTGGCGATCAGTCCTTCCCAGCCCCGCTCGCAGGCGTCGGCCAGCCGCTCCGGGCCGCCCTCGTTGCGGTGCGGGGTGAAGCGCAGCGGGGAGACGAAGCGCAGGCTGCGGCGGAGCAGGGACTTGCGGGTGCGCAGCGGCAGCCCGCGGAGGTCCTTGCCGTCCAGCCGCAGCAGGTCGAAGACGTAGTACGTCACCGCCACCGAGCTGGCGCGGGCCTGTGCGGGGTCGGTGATGCCCATCCGCTGCTGGAGCCGGGAGAACTCGGTGCGGCCCTGCGAGAAGGCGACGATCTCGCCGTCCACGGCGAAGTCCCGGCCGGTCTGGGCGGCCAGCGCGTCCACGATCTCGGGGTAGGTGTCGTTCAGGGGCCGGCCGGTGCGGGACAGCAGCCGGGTGCGAGACCCGTCGCGTACGGCCAGCGCCCGTATGCCGTCGAGCTTCCGCTCGAAGATCCAGCCGTCGTCGAAGTCCCGGCGGTCGGAGAGCACCGCGAGCATCGGGTGGGCTGCCAGCTCTTCGCCCGAGGGGGCGTCGGCCAGCAGCCGCCGTTGTTCGCCGGGCAGCGACTCCAGCAGCCCCGCCACGCTCAGTCCTTGCCCTCGTCGGCTGCGCTCTCGTCGGCCGCCACCTGGCCGAGCGTCCGCCCGCTCCGTGCCGACTTGGCCCGGCGCGGGTCCGGTGTGCCGCGCTGCCCGGCCCGCTCGTCGTTCTCCTTCACCAGCAGCCAGGACTCCCGGCCCTCGGACTCCGCCGTGCGGAAGCGGGTGAGCGCGTAGCCGCCGCGCAGCTTCTCGCCGTTCATCCAGAACGTGATGTGCCCGTGCTCCAGCCGCTCGGCGAAGGTGGCGTCGCGGTCCTTGCGCTTCTTCGGCGGGAGCGGGCGGTACGTGCCCTGGTCCCACACGATCACCGTGCCGCCGCCGTACTCGCCCTTCGGGATCACCCCTTCGAATTCGCGGTACTCCATCGGGTGGTCCTCGGTCGGCATCGCCAGCCGCTTGTCGTGCGGGTCGGTGGACGGGCCCTTCGGGACGGACCAGGACTTCAGTACGCCGTCGACCTCCAGCCGGAAGTCGAAGTGCATGGTCGAGGCGTCGTGGATCTGCACGACGAAGACCGGGTCGCCGCCGTCGGCGGACGGCGTCCCGGCGGTCTCCGCGCCCCGCGGCTCGCGGGTCCGCTCGAAGTCGCGCTTGCCCTGGTACGTCGACAGCCCTCGCTCGCCCTGCACGGCAACCCCTTCCTGCTGATGGCCGCTGCTGTCACTGTCACTGTCGCGCACGGGCAGGCGCGGCGCACGCGGGAGCGGCGCGCGGGGCGAGCGGTCATACGGCACGCAGCGAGAAGGGATGCCCCGCGGGGTCGGAGTAGATCCGCACCTCCTCGCCGCTCTCGCGCCGCTCGGCGTCCATCGGCTGCCCGCCGTAGTCGATCACCTGCCGCTCCACGTCGTCCATGCGGTCCTTGGGCACCAGCAGGTGCAGATGGGCCTGCTGGGAGTCCTCGGGCCGCGGCCACGAGGGCGGCGTAGCGCCGTGGTCCCGGCGGAACGCCATCCGCGTCCCCTGACCGGCCGAGATCTCGATGATCTCGACGCCCGTCTCGGCCGGCAGCTCCGCGCCGAGCAGCTTCGCGTAGAACTCCGCGACCGGCTCGGGCTCCGCACAGTCCAGGACGAGCACTCCCGCCTCGACGAAGACGGTGGATTCCCTCGACTCCGCGCTCTCTGTCATCACAGGCCCCTCCCATAAACAGACCCGCCACCCGACCACTGCCGGGCGGCGCCGGTCCGAGTAGCCGTATGCGGCGGTTTCATGCCAGGGACCGCAGGGCGCGCGGCCGGGCCGCCGGGCCCGGACGCCCGTCGGCCGGCCCGCAATCACGGGCCGGCCGACGCATCCGCGTCCTCGCGTGAGGACTCCGGTTCCTGTTGTCTTCCCTCACTGTCGATGTGGAGCTTCCTCCCTTCTCCCGGCGGTTACGGCCGCTTACCGCCCCGCGCCGCCGCGCCCGCGCAGACCAGCCCGAGCAGGGTGGTCAGGGCGCCGACGATGATGTTGTTCCAGATGACTCCGGCGTCCGGGCTGGTGCCGACGATCCACGGCGACAGGATCAGCCACACACCGATGGCGGACATGGCCCAGCTCATGCCGTACATCCGATCCGGTGTGATGGTGAAACCGAGCGCCAGCAGGCCGATGGCGATGCCCAGAATGAGGTTGTGGGTCACCAGGGCGGGCTGGCTCGTCGTGAAGTGGAGTGTCCATGGCGAGATGGCGCAGTACAGACCGATGAGGAACACCGGCCCGTCCACGAGCGCCACATCGCGACCGCCGAGCATGCGGGCGTACCGGTCCCGCATCTCAGGCACATCGGGGTGACTGGCGATATCGCCTCTGCTGTGTGAGACGTCTGCCATCAGACTCGTCTCCTTCGTTCTCCGCAGGCCCGACCGCTGAGATCGGCAGGCACCTGCAAGCCCTATCTTGCGCTTATTTCCTCCTTATGTGTAGTTGGGAGCCCCGGCGGCGCTCCTAGCAGGAGCGCTGGGGTGGCAGGGGTCGGTCGGCGTGGCGCGTGAGGGTGGATCGGGTGCGGCGGTAGAGGCGCCAGGCTGTGGTGCGGAGGGGCTCGCGGGTGGGGGCCATGG
>NZ_NHSG01000374.1:0-13267 GCF_020024005.1 Streptomyces purpurogeneiscleroticus | reverse complement strand
ACCCGCCCCCGCAACACCACCCGCCGCGGCGTACCGAGCACGCGTACGTCTTCCCGAGGATCCGACTCGTACACCACCAGGTCGGCAGGGGCGCCCTCCGCAAGCCCGGGACGGCCCAGCCACTCCCGCGCGCCCCAGGCGGTCGCCGACAGCGCGTCCAAGGCCGGAATCCCGGCCCTGACCAGCTCCGCCACCTCCTGGGCGACGAGCCCATGCGCGAGCGACCCGCCCGCGTCGGTACCGACATACACCGGCACCCCGGCGTCGTACGCCGCCCGTACCGTGTCGTAGCGCCGCTCGTGCAGCCGCCGCATGTGGTCGGCCCAGCGCGGGTACTTCTCGTCGCCACCGGCCGCCAGCTGCGGGAAGGTCGCGATGTTCACCAGCGTGGGCACGATCGCGACGCCGCGCTCGGCGAAGAGCGGAATGGTCTCCTCGGTCAGGCCCGTGGCGTGCTCGACGCAGTCGATGCCCGCCTCCACGAGGGGCGCGAGGGACTCCTCGGCAAAGCAGTGAGCGGTGACGCGTGCCCCCAGCCGGTGCGCCTCCGCTATCGCGGCCTCGACCGCGCCACGCGGCCAGCAGGACGCCAGGTCGCCGGTCTCCCGGTCGATCCAGTCGCCGACGAGCTTGACCCAGCCGTCGCCCCGCTTCGCCTCCTGGGCGACGTACGCCACCAGGTCCTCGGGCTCGATCTCGTGCGCGAAGTTACGGATGTAGCGACGGGTGCGCGCGATGTGCCGCCCGGCACGGATGATCCGCGGCAGGTCCTCCCGGTCGTCGACCCAGCGGGTGTCCGCGGGCGAGCCGGCGTCGCGGATCAGCAGCGTGCCCGCCTCGCGGTCGGTGAGCGCCTGCTTCTCGCTGGTCGCCTCGTCGACCGCGCCGTGCGCGTCCAGGCCCACGTGACAGTGGGCGTCGACCAGGCCCGGCAGCGCCCAGCCCTCGATGGTGGTGACGTCCCGCGCCCCGGCCGGCCGCTCGTAGCTGACGCGTCCGCCGACGACCCACAGGCCGTCCCGTACGTCGTCCGGCCCGGCCAGGACCCTCCCCTTGATGTGCAGCACCGCGCTATCGCTCATGCACGCACTGTACGAGCCGCGCGTGAGGCGCTGGACGGGACGGTCGGCGGGGAAGAATCCCGGAAACCCCATGGCGCTCCGGGCTTTCCTTGCTGTACACCTGTTACCAGAGAATTGCCAATTCTTCAGGCGCGCAGCTTCCCGTATTCTTCTGCCCGCTTTTCCGCAGCTCAAACGCGTCGATTCGGGTGACCCGCAAGTCCCGTAATTCGGACGGATCTCGCGGTCGTTACGCACATGTGACCGACCACACAGGCGGACTGATTTGCCCCGTATTTTCCGGGCAAACCAAGACATCCCAAGGGTCTTCCGTGCGCCCGTGCGCCCCCGCGCGATAACACAGAACCCCCCGCCTCCGTAACCCCAGCCCGCGATGCAATTTCGAATTTCCCTCGGTAAATTTAATTCGCATGACCGCCGCACAAGCAGACCTTGCACGTGCCCGAAGCGAATTCAGAGAAATGCCGGAGGGCTTCAAGCTCGATGCCCCGCGAGTGGAGGACGGGGCCGCCATCTGGCGCATAGCCCGGGACTCCCGCACGCTGGACCTGAACTCCTCCTACAGCTACCTGCTGTGGTGTCGTGACTTCGCCGCCACCTCCGTCGTAGCCCGCGACGCGAAGGGCGAGACGGCAGCCTTCATCACCGGCTACATCCGCCCCGCCAGCCCGGAGACCCTCGTCGTCTGGCAGGTCGCCGTCGACGACGCGCACCGTGGCCGCGGGCTGGCCGCAGCTCTCCTGGACGGCCTCGCCGGCCGCGTCGCGCAGGAGCAGGGCATCACTCGCCTCGAGACCACGATCTCGCCCGACAACACCGCATCGAACCGGCTCTTCGCCTCCTTCGCCGAGCGCCACGGCGCCTCCGTGGAGCGCGAGGTCCTCTTCGACGCCGGGCTGTTCCCCGAGGAGGGCCACGAGCCGGAGGTGCTGCACCACATCGGCCCCTTCGCCGCCCCTGCCCAGCCAGCGCGCTGAGCGCACCCCAAGACTTCCCCCCTTCTGTCACACCCCACATCTCCCAGGAGCATGCTGTGACCATCACCCAGCCGGATCTGAGCGTCTTCGAAACCGTCGAATCCGAGGTGCGGAGCTACTGCCGCGGCTGGCCCACCGTCTTCGACCGGGCGCAGGGCAGCCGCATGTACGACGAGGACGGCCATGCCTACCTCGACTTCTTCGCCGGCGCCGGGTCGCTGAACTACGGCCACAACAACCCGGTACTCAAACGGGCACTGATCGACTACATCGAGCGGGACGGCGTCACCCACGGCCTGGACATGTCCACCACGGCCAAGCGGGCGTTCCTGGAGTCCTTCCAGAACGTCATCCTGCGCCCGCGTGACCTGCCCTACAAGGTCATGTTCCCGGGCCCGACGGGCACCAACGCGGTCGAGGCCGCGCTGAAACTGGCCCGTAAGGTCAAGGGCCGCGAGTCGATCGTGTCCTTCACCAACGCCTTCCACGGCATGTCGCTGGGCTCGCTCGCCGTCACCGGCAACGCGTTCAAGCGGGCCGGCGCGGGCATCCCGCTGGTGCACGGCACCCCGATGCCGTTCGACCACTACCTCGACGGCCGCTACCCGGACTTCCTCTGGTTCGAGCGGCTGCTGGAGGACCAGGGCTCCGGCCTGAACCAGCCCGCCGCCGTGATCGTCGAGACGGTCCAGGGCGAGGGCGGCATCAACGTCGCCCGTCCCGAGTGGCTGCGCGCCCTCGCGGATCTGTGCCACCGCCGTGACATGCTGCTCATCGTGGACGACATCCAGATGGGTTGTGGCCGCACCGGTGCCTTCTTCTCCTTCGAGGAGGCGGGCATCGTGCCGGACATCGTCACCGTCTCCAAGTCCATCAGCGGCTACGGTCTGCCGCTGGCGCTCACGCTCTTCAAGCCTGAGCTGGACATCTGGGAGCCGGGCGAGCACAACGGCACCTTCCGCGGCAACAACCCGGCCTTCGTCACCGCCGCCGCGACCCTGGACACCTACTGGGCCGACGGCCAGATGGAGAAGCAGACCATCGCCCGCGGTGAGATCATCGAATCGCACCTGCGTGCCATCGCCGAGGAGCACCCGCGAGCGGGTGTGGACTACCGCGGCCGCGGCATGGTCTGGGGGATGGAGTTCGCCGACAAGAGCCTGGCGAACAAGATCTCCAAGCGGGCCTTCGAGCTGGGCCTGCTGATCGAGACTTCGGGGCCGGAGAGCGAGGTCGTCAAGCTGCTGCCGGCGCTCACCACCACCCCCGAGGAGCTGGACGAGGGGCTGCGCACCCTCGCCCGCGCGGTCCGCGACTGCGTCTGACCCGACGCGCACGGGGCCGGCCGGCTGTCTGCCGGCCGGCCCCGGCGGATCTCACCACCCGCAGAACAGAAAGGTTTTGAACCACGTGATCGTTCGCTCGTTGAAGGACATCGAGGGCACCGACCGCCACGTCAAGTCCGCTTCCGGGACGTGGGAGAGCAAGCGCATCGTGCTCGCCAAGGAGGGTGTCGGCTTCTCGCTGCACGAAACCACCCTTTACGCGGGCACGGAAACCGACATGTGGTACGCGAACCACATCGAGGCCGTACTGTGCGTAGAGGGCGAGGCAGAGCTCACCGACCGCGAGACCGGTGAGAAGCACTGGATCGAGCCCGGCACGATGTACCTGCTCAACGGCCACGAGAAGCACACCCTGCGGCCGAAGACGGACTTCCGTTGCGTGTGCGTCTTCAACCCGCCGGTCACCGGTCGCGAGGACCACGACGAGAACGGCGTGTACCCGCTGCTCACCGAGCCCGAGGCGAGCTGACGCCGCTGGATCAGGCCCGCTGCCCCGTCCGGCAGTTGAGGAAGGCACGTACGAGAGGAGAGGAAGGCAACACCATGACCACCGCACCCGAGCGCACCGCCGACCTGTACCCGACCCGTGGGGCCACCGAGGTGATCACCCCGCGGCAGGACCCGGTGGTGTGGTCGCAGCCCGGCACGGCAGGCCCGTTCCAGCCGTCCGAGCTGAGCGACTTCGAACGCGACGGCTTCTTCGCCATCGAGGAACTGCTGACGCCGGACGAAGTCACGGTGTACCGCGCCGAGCTGGACCGCCTGACCCACGATCCCGAGGTCAAGGCCGACCCGCGCTCGATCGTCGAGGCGAAGTCGGACAAGGTCCGGTCCGTGTTCGAGGTGCACAAGATCAGCGAGGTGTTCGCCAAGCTGGTCCGCGACCCGCGCGTGGTAGGGCGCGCCCGTCAGATTCTCGGCTCGGACGTCTACGTCCACCAGTCGCGGATCAACGTCAAGCCGGGCTTCGGTGCGTCCGGGTTCTACTGGCACTCGGACTTCGAGACCTGGCACGCCGAGGACGGCCTGCCGAACATGCGCACGGTGTCCATCTCGATCGCGCTGACCGAGAACTACGACACCAACGGCGGCCTGATGATCATGCCCGGCTCGCACAAGTTCTTCCTGGGCTGTGCGGGTGAGACGCCGAAGGACAACTACAAGCGGTCCCTGCAGATGCAGGACGCGGGGATCCCGACCGACGAGGCGCTGACCAAGCTGGCCGACCGCCACGGCATCCGCCTGTTCACCGGCAAGGCGGGCTCGGCGACGGTGTTCGACTGCAACGCCATGCACGGCTCCGGCGACAACATCACGCCGTACCCGCGGAGCAACGTCTTCATCGTGTTCAACAGCGTGGAGAACCCCGCGGCGGAGCCGTTCGCGGCCCCGGTGCGGCGCCCGGAGTACATCGGTGCCCGGGACTTCACCCCGGTCAAGTGACGCACGATCCCGTGGTGTCCTCTCCCTCGTGACGAGGAGCCCGGTTCCGGGCCGGGGGGCCTTGGGTCCCGCCCAGGGGTCTCCGGCTCACAACCAGGCGAGTGACGCGGCCGTCGCCAGCACGTGCTGAGCGGCGGCCGCGTCGCCTGCCTGGCCCCGGCTCACCTCCTGCGGGGTGAGCCGGCCGCCCAGCAGCAGGCAGAGGTCGACCGCTTCCAGGACCAGTTCCGCGGCGACCGGCTCCGCGGCCGGGCCGAGCACCCAGTCGCCGCCCGCCTCGCCCTCCACCGCCAGCAGGACGGGCCGGGCCCCGTCCCCCAGTGCCAGGTCCAGGATCCGGACCGCGAGCGCCACCAGCCGCCGCAGATGCACGGGCGGCGGCGCGGGCACGCCGAGACCGAGCGCCCGCCCGATGTCCCGGGTGTGGATCCAGGTCTCGAACGCCCTGATCACGTAGTGGTCCGCGACCGGCAGCCGGCGGCCCATCAGCGCGGTGGACAGCGCGGCCGGCTCCGCCTCCCGCGCCTCGGGCAGCTCCAGCAGCCCGTGCGCCTGGGTCCGCCACGCCTCGGCCGTCTCGGCGGGCGGGCGGGTGTGCTCGTACGCCACCACTTCCTCCGTACGCACCGCCCAGCGCACCTCCCACGGCGCCGCGTCCCCGGCCCCGCCGGGCTCGGCGCGCGTCACCGGCAGCAGCCCCAGCCGTTCGGCGAGCGGCTCGTCCGCCGCGATCAGATGCGCGACCGTGCCCTGTACGTCCCAGTCGTGCACCACCGGCGTCCCCCAGCGCGCGGGCGTACCGTCCAGCTCGCGCAGCAGCGCCTCCAGGCTCGCGACCGCGGCGGCGTACGGAGCGGCGTGCGCGGCGGGCGCGTCGTGCCCGGTGCGCGCCGCACGGGCCGCCGCCATCAGCCGCCCCCTGCCGACCTTGGCCGCGCCCCGGCGGGCGCCCTTGGCCGGCTCGGCGGGCGGCCCGTCCAGCCGGTGCACCGCCTCCCGCAGCCGCGCCAGTTCCTCCGCGCACTCGAGGCAGTCCTCGATGTGCGCGCGAATGCGTTCCTCGTCCCCGGACATCACCGCGTCCAGCGCCCAGGCGGCGAGCAGCGCGTCGATCTCGGGGTGCTCCTCCGCGGGATCCCAGCCCATCAGATGCCTCTCTCGACGGCCGGATCCGGCGGGTCGGCCAGCCGGTCGGCAAGGCTGCCCAGCGCCGCGCGCAGCCGGGTCTTGGCGGTGTCCTCGGGAATGCCCAGCTCCACCGCGACCTGCCGGTAGGTGCGCCCCGCGAAGTACGCCAGGTGGAGCACCTGCCGCTGGGCCAGCGGGAGCTCGGTGAGCGCGGCGTGCAGCAGCGCGGCGTCGGCGAGGGCGGCCCCGGGCTCGCGCGCCGCGTCGCGCACCCGGTCGACGGCCCGCCGGTGGGCGAGCATGCTGAGCCAGGCGCGCAGTGAGCCGCGGGCCGGGTCGAAGGCGTAGGGGCGGGCCCACAGGTGGGTGAGCACCTCCTGGACGACGTCCTCGGCAGCGTTCGTGCTGCGGGTGACGCTGCGGGCGACGGCGTGCACCAGCCCGCCGAAGGCGTCGTACACCTCGCCGAGGGCGGACTCGTCGCCGTACACCAGTCGCCGGTGCAGGTCCTCGTCGCGCGGCGGAGTTGACGAATGAGCGGCTCTCCGGTCCACCGGCACCACCTCGTGAGGTCGTGCTGCCATTCCTAGCTCGCCGCGCCGCCGCGCGGTAGCCGTCCGCCCGGCCGAATTGCCCGGCGTCCGGGCGACGCTAGCCGGACCCGGCCGCGCCCGGGCAGGAAACAAGCGGACACACCTCGGCGACTCGAAAGCCGGCGGCCCGGGCGGATGGCCGTAGGGCGCGGCCACCCGCCCGGGGTCCGGGGGGGGCGCTCAGCCGGTGAGCGCCGGGTAGTCCACGTAGCCGCTGTCGTCGCCGCCGTAGAAGCTCTCCCGTACCGGCTCGTTGAACGGGCCGCCGGCCGCGAGGCGCGCGGGCAGGTCGGGGTTGGCGAGGAACAGCCGGCCGTACGCCAGCAGGTCGGCCTCGCCCTCCTCGACCAGGGACAGCTCCTCGGGCCCGGCGGGGCGGCCGTCCACGGCGGGGTTCAGGACGAACGTGCCGCCGAAGCGCTTCCGCAGCCGCGCGAGCAGCCCCGCGTCCCGGACGTCACAGGCGTGCAGGTAGGCCAGGCCCAGCGGGGCGATCGCCTCGACCAGCGCGGTGTAGGTGGCCTCGGGCTCGGGCTCCGACATGCCGTTGAAGGGGTTGCCGGGCGAGATGCGCAGGCCGGTGCGGTACGCGCCGATCTCCGCGGCGACGGCCTTGGTGACCTCGATCGCGAAGCGGGCGCGGGCCTCGTCCGAGCCGCCCCACTCGTCGGTGCGCAGGTTGCTCGCGGGCGAGAGGAACTGGTGGATGAGGTAGCCGTTGGCGCCGTGGATCTCCACGCCGTCGAAGCCGGCCTCGATCGCGTTGCGCGCCGCGACCGCGAAGTCCGCAATGGTCTCGCGCACCTCGTCGTCGGACAGCTCGCGCGGCACGACGCAGTCCTTCATGCCGTCCTGGGTGAAGACCTGCTGGTCGGCGGCGACCGCCGAGGGCCCGACCGGTATCAGGCCGTCCGGCAGCAGCACGGGGTGGCCGATGCGGCCGCCGTGCCACAGCTGCGCGAAGATCTTGCCGCCCGCGGCGTGCACGGAGTCGGTGACCGTACGCCAGCCCGCGATCTGCTCGGCGGTGTGCAGCCCGGGGGTGAGCGGGTAGCCGCGGCCCACCACGTTCGGCTGGGTGGCTTCGGTGATGATGAGACCGGCCGAGGCCCGCTGGGTGTAGTAGCGGACCATGGACGGGGTGGGCACGCCGTCGGCGGTGGCGCGGTTGCGTGTCATCGGGGCCATGACGAGGCGGTTGGCGAGCGTCAGCCCGGCCAGGTCGACGGGGTCGAAGGCAGTGGTCAAGGCGTTCCTTTCACAAAGTCCTGTGGGGTCACCGGTCCCCAACACGCCCTGCCGCCGACACATTCCCGGCAATGTCAACCCTCCTGCACCACCTGCCACTTGACGCTCTGTTACTTGAGCAGCTCCAGCAGCCGGTCCACGTCGTCCGGTGTGTTGTACAGGTGGAAGCCGGCCCGCAGCTTTCCCGCCCGTACGGCCGCCACGACGCCCGCCTCGGCCAGCCGTGCGTGCGCGTCCGCGAGGCCGGGGACGGTGACGATCGCGGAGCCGGGCGCGGGCAGCGGCTCGTGCCCCAGCTCGGCGAGGCCGGCGCGGTACCGCTCCGCCAGCGCGGTGTTGTGCGCGTGCACCGCCGCCACCCCGATCTCTTCGAGGAGCGCGAGGGAGTGCTGGGCTCCGGTGTACGAGAGCAAGGCGTGCGGCTCGTCGTAGCGGCGGGCGTCCTCGGCGAGCCGCTCGATCGGGCCGTAGTTGGACTGCATCGGGTCGGCGCCGGCCACCCAGCCCGCGTGCAGCGCGGGCGGCTGCGGCGCGTCCTCGCCGACCACCAGGAACGACGTGCCCCGCGGGCACAGCAGCCACTTGTAGGCGCCGCACACGAGGTAGTCGAACTGCCGGGCGTCCAGCGGCAGCCAGCCCGCGCCCTGCGTCACGTCCAGCAGCGTCCGGGCGCCGTGCGCGCGGGCCGCGTCCCGGACGGCCGCGAGATCGGCGATCCGGCCGTCCAGCGCCTGTACCGCGGCGAAGGCGACCAGCGCGGTGTCCGGCCGCACCGCGTCGGCCAGCCCCTCCAGCGGCGCGGTGCGCACCCGCAGCCCCGCCCGCATCGAGAAGGGGTTGACCACGGAGCTGAACTCGCCCTCGGGAATGAGCACTTCGGCTCCCTCGGGCAGCGCGGCGGCGATCAGCGCGCTGGAGACGGCGACCGAGCCGCCGATGGCCACCCGGTCCGGGGTGGTGCGCAGCAGCCGCGCGAAGGAGGCCCGCGCGGCGTCCGCCGGGCCGAAGTAGTCGTGGCCCATCGTGCCGTACGAGGTGGCGACGTCGAGCTCGTCGCGCAGCGCCGCGCGGGTCCTGGCGGGCAGCAGCCCGCTGGCGGCGGTGTTCAGATAGGTCGTCTCGGGCGCGAACTCCGCGCCGCCCAGTCGCTGTTGCGTCATTGCACCACTGTGATCGTTCCGCATCCCGGCGTCCATCCCGATTCTTCTTGGCCACCCCCAAAGGACTGCTTGGAGGAGGCTCCCGGAGGGCGCCTCCGTGGGGAGGGAGGGACCAGTTTTACGCACCGATGGGCGGTTTTGCGCTATCCTCCGGCGCTCGGCGATGCACTTGCCATGCATCGGGCCGTCCGCGCCGTCCCGCGCCGGTACGGTCCGGGCATGACTACGCCTCAAGAACGTCTCGGCTCCTGGGAGAGCGCCGGGACCGACCCCGCCGCCGGCCATCCCTTCGACCCCGCCGCCCTCCGGGCGCACCTGACACCCGGCGCGCGGGTCCTGGACTTCGGCTGCGGCAGCGGCCGGCGAACGGCCGCACTCGCGGCACTGGGGTACACGGCCGAGGGCATCGACGGGTCACGGGCGCTGGTCGAGCACGGGCGGCGGGAGCACCCCGGGCTGCCGCTCACGCACTGCCCCGGGCTGCCGCTGCCCTACCAGGACAGGCGCCATGACGCGGCGCTGCTCTTCGGTGTGCTCACCCGCGTGGCGCACGATGTCGGGCAGCGCGCCGTCCTCGGGGAGCTGGCGCGCGTGGTGCGCCCCGGCGGGCTGCTGCACCTCAGTGACGTACCGCTGCAGACCGACCCGCGCTCGCGTGCCCGGTATGCCGCGTACGAGGACGAGTTCGGCGCGTACGGAATCTTCCGCACCGAGGACGGCGCGGTGGTCCGGCACCACGAACCGGAGCACCTGCGGCGGCTGCTGCGGATGCACGGCTTCACCGTCACCGAGGAGCGCACCGACGCCGTCGGCACGCTGCACGGTCACACCGTGAGCCGGCTCCAGCTCATCGCGCGCCGGGTGCCAGCGTGAGCGCCAGGCCGATGTGGGTGTCGTCGGGGGCCGGGCGGCGGCCCTCGTCCGGCCGCCAGCCGTGCCGGGCGTAGAAGTCACGGGCCCGGCGGTTGTGCCAGTACACCTGGAGCCGGGCGGTGGCATGGCCCGCGGTGTGCCAGGCCGAGACGCAGGCGTCGTGCAGCGCGCTGCCGACGCCGGTGCGCCAGTGGGCGGGGTCGACGTGCAGCTGGCTCAGCTCGACGCCGCCCGGGGGCACGTCCTTGCCGGGCCGGTACGCGGCGACGCCGACCGGCGCGCCGGACCGCTCGGCGCACAGCACCGTCGTCTCCGGGCAGGCCAGCGCCTGCTGCCAGGTCTCGCGGGAGCGGGCGCGTTCGGCGGGGGTGTCCAGGAGCGCGTCGGGCAGCCGGCCCCTGAAGTACCGGGCGCGGGCCCCGGAGTGCAGCGCGGCCAGCGCATCGAGGTCACGCGGGGCAGCGGCCCGGACCGTGAGGCCCGGGCCGCTCGCGGAGTTCCGCACGGTGTCGTGTCCTGTCCGTCCGGCTACGCCTCGCGGACGCCGTCGACCCGGCGCGGCAGGCCCAGTGGGTTCTCCTCGCGCAGCTCGGGCGGGAGCAGCGCGGGCGGGGTGTCCTGGTAGGCGACCGGGCGCAGCCAGCGCTCGATGGCCGTGCCGCCGACGGAGGTGGAGGTGGAGGTGGTCGCCGGGTAGGGGCCGCCGTGGTGCTGGGCGGGGGACACGGCGACGCCGGTGGGCCAGCCGTTGACCACGACGCGCCCGGCGAGCGCGGTGACCTCGGTGAGCAGCGCGCCGCCCCGGCCCTCGCCCGCACACTCGCCGGTGGAGAGCTGGAGGGTCGCGGAGAGGTTGCCGGGCAGCCGGCCGAGGACGGCGGTCACCTCGGCGTCGTCGGCGTAGCGCGCGACCACCGTCACCGGGCCGAAGCACTCCTCCAGGAGCAGGTCGTGCGGGCCGTCGGCGGCCAGCCGGGCGGCGGGGAGGGTAAGGAAGCCGGCGGACACGGTGTGCTCGCCGCCCGCGCCGGGCGTCACCGGCGCGTCCACGTCCGGGAGCTGGGCGCGGGCCTGGACGCCCGCGATGAAGGCGTCCCGCATCCGGTGGTCGAGCAGTACGCCCGCCTCGGTGTCGCTGACCTTGGCGGTGAGCTCCTTGACGAGCCCGTCGCCGGCGGCGCCCTCGGGCACCAGCACCAGGCCCGGCTTGACGCAGAACTGGCCGACGCCCAGCGTCATCGCGCCGGCCAGGCCCGCGCCGATCTGCTCGGCGCGCTCCTCGACGGCGTCCTGGGTGACCACGACGGGGTTGAGGCTGCCCAGCTCGCCGTGGAAGGGGATCGGGTGCGGGCGGGCCGCCGCCGCGTCGTACAGGGCGCGGCCGCCGCGTACCGAACCGGTGAAGCCGGCGGCAGTGATCAGCGGGTGGCGGACCAGCTCGACGCCCGCGTCGAAGCCGTGCACCAGGCCGACGACGGCCTCGGGGAGGCCGGACTCGGCGGCGGCGCGGCGCAGCAGGGCCGCGCACAGCTCGGAGGTGGCGGGGTGGTCCGGGTGCGCCTTGACGACGACCGGGCAGCCCGCGGCCAGGGCGCTGGCGGTGTCGCCGCCGGGCACCGAGAAGGCCAGCGGGAAGTTGGAGGCGGAGTAGACCGCGACCACGCCGAGCGGGATCTTGTACCGCCGCAGGTCGGGGCGGGGCGGGGCGAGCTGCGGGTTCGCGTGGTCGATGTGCACGTCGAGGAAGGAGCCCTCGTCGACGATGTCCGCGAACGCGCGCAACTGGTACGTCGTCCGGGTCAGTTCGCCGGTGAGGCGGCCCGGGCCGAGCGCGGTCTCCGCGTCGGCGGCCTCGATCACCGCCTCGCCCGCCTGATCGAGCAGCTCGGCGGCGCGGCGCAGGAAGGCGGCGCGCACGGCCCGGTCGGCGAGGGAGCCGCGGGCTTCGTGCGCGGCCCGTACGGTCGCGTCGACCTCCTCGGCTGTGGCCTCGGCCGCAACCTCTTCGCGCTGCTTCCCGCTGCGGGGGTCGACGCTCCAGACTGGTGCTGCCACCGTGCATTCCTCCCGGGCCGAGTACTTCTGCAGTCCGAGCGCGTTCGATATACTGAACCGCGTCCCGGAGTGTGAATACTCTGGGACTCTATGACTGTCCGAACTGAGGGGTCAAGGGCGATGCCGGCTGCCGAGACCGGGGGATCACAGGTCAAGTCCGCGGTGCGGACGGTCGAACTGCTGGAGTACTTCGCGGGCCGCCCCGGGATGCACAGCCTCGCCTCCGTCCAGGAGGCCGTCGGCTACCCGAAGTCCAGTCTCTACATGCTGCTGCGCACGCTCGTCGAACTGGGCTGGGTGGAGACGGACGCCACCGGCACGCGGTACGGCATCGGAGTGCGCGCCCTGCTCGTCGGCACGTCGTACATCGACGGCGACGAGGTCGTGGCCGCGGCGCGGCCCACCCTGGACCGGCTCTCGGACGACACCACCGAGACCATCCACCTCGCCCGCCTGGACGGCACGAACGTCGTCTATCTGGCGACGCGTCAGTCGCAGCACTACCTGCGCCCGTTCACCCGCGTCGGCCGCCGGCTGCCCGCGCACTCCACGTCGCTCGGCAAGGCCCTGCTCGCGACGCACACGGACGAGCAGGTGCGCAAGATGCTGCCGGAGACGCTGCCCTCGCTCACCGAGCACACCACGACCGACCGCGAGAAGCTCATCGAGGAGCTGCACGCGGTACGGGAGCAGGGATACGCCGTCGACCGCGAGGAGAACACCCTCGGGCTGCGCTGCTTCGGGGTGGCGATCCCGTACCGCACGCCGGCCCGCGACGCGATCAGCTGCTCGGTCCCGGTCGCCCGGCTCACCCCGGCCCACGAGCAGATGATCAAGGACGCGCTCTTCGACGCCCGGGACCGGCTGACGCTGGCGACGCGGCGCCTCTAGGGCGCAGCGCCCTCCTTTCAGGCGCCCGAACCGCTCAGCTCCGTGAGCGCCGTACGGACCTCCTCCAGGTCCACGTCGGACGCCAGGCCCGCGTGGTACAGCCGCAGTTCGTCGGCGCCGGACGCGGCCGCGTGGGCGGCGTCCGCCGCGAGCGTGTCCGGGCTGCCGCCCATGCCCCGGACGACCGTGAAGTTCGCAGCCCGGACGCCGCGCCCCGTGAACGGCGCCAGCGCCGCGGCCCGGTCCTCCGCGCTCCCCGTGCACGGCACGACCACGCCGTCCGCGTAGTCCAGGACCTGCCGCGGGTCGACGCCGGCGTTGGCGCCGCAGCGGTGCGGGGCGGAGTCGGCGTGCAGCAGGATGCGGAAGTCCGGCCCGGCGGCGGCCCGTACGGCGGCCACGGCGTCGCGCCGCAGCTCTTCCGCGGCCCGGTTCCGCCAGCCGGCGACGACCCCCGCGTACGCCTCCCCG